>NZ_JBJXHK010000025.1:0-38965 GCF_046638635.1 Lysobacter zhanggongensis | reverse complement strand
GGCTTGACCATATAACCTCAAGTGGCCTTGGACTCGACGACGCGTCGATGACATTCCAGACCCAATTTCGCTACGTCCCACCCCATGCGAGTCCGCGCCCCCTGGGCGCGACTCCAACAGCTTGCTCAGTGACAATAGCTGTGTGGAACCACCCGATCCCATCCCGAACTCGGAAGTGAAACGCACATGCGCCGATGGTAGTGTGGCCTTGCCATGCGAGAGTAGGTCATCGCTGAGCATTTACACCGAAGGCCGGTCCCCAAAAGGGACCGGCCTTCTTCTTTTCGAAGTTCGGGACGCTGCGGCATGCGCGCGCGTCAACCCGCGGGTTTGCCAAGTTGTCCAGGCGGCGGAGGGTTCCCCGCCGCGCAGCCTGCCCGGCTACAGGACCTGCGGCGGCTCGCCGCCGACGATGACGACGTCCGCCGGGCGCCGCGCGAAAAGCCCAACGCTGACCACGCCCGGGATCTGGTTGATCGCCTGCTCCAGCGCGAGCGGGTCGGTAATCGCCAGCCCGTGGATATCGAGGATGACGTTGCCGTTGTCGGTCACCACGCCACTGCCATCCTCGTTCTGCCGCCACACCGGCTGTGCCCGTGTCATTGCGAGGATCTCGCGGGCAACCAGGCTGCGGGCCATCGGAATGACCTCCACCGGCAGCGGGAAGCGCCCGAGCACGTCGACCTGCTTGCTCGGGTCGACAATGCAGACGAAGCGCGAACTTGCCTCGGCGATGATTTTCTCGCGGGTCAGTGCCGCGCCGCCGCCCTTGATGAGTCGCTTGTGCGGATCGCACTCGTCGGCGCCGTCGACGTACAGCGACAGGGTGCCGGTGTTGTTGAGGTCGAGGACCTCGATCCCGACTGCACGCAACCGGGCGGTGCTCTGCTCGCTGCTCGAAACCGCCCCGCGGATGTGATCGCGCATCCCCCCGAGCGCCTCGATGAAATAGGCGACGGTCGAACCGGTACCCACGCCGATGATGCTGTCGCGTTCGACGTACTCAATGGCCTTCAGGGCGGCCTGGCGTTTGGCTTCGGACATGGTGGGTTACTCGAGGGAAAGCAGGAATTTGTACTGCGCGGCCGACACCGGGAACACCGACAACCGGTTGCCGCGGCGTATCAGGGCGAACTCGTCGCCAAGGCTGTCGGCATGCGACTTGATCTCGTCCAGCGCGATCGTGCGCGACAGCTTGCGCTCGAACGCCACGTCGACCAGGAACCAGCGCGGCTCTTCGCGGGTGGCCTTGGGATCGTGGTAATGGGACCGTGGGTCGAACTGGGTGTCGTCGGGATAGGCGTGACTGGCGACCGTGGCGGTACCGACGATGCCGGGGACCTTGGTGTTGGAGTGGTAGAACAGTATCCCGTCGCCGACCCGCATGCCGTCGCGCATGAAGTTGCGCGCCTGGTAGTTGCGCACCCCGTTCCAGGGCTCGACACCGACACGCTGCAGGTCATCGATGGAAAACGCGTCCGGCTCGGACTTCATCAGCCAGTAGCGGCGGCGTGTGCTCATGATTCGACCTTGCGGAAATCGTGGATGGCGGCCTCGGTGCAGACGGCATCGAGCGGCACGTCCCAGCCGGCCGGCGCGGGCAGCTCTGCGCGCTGGAGCTCGAACGCGGCGCCCACCAGCCAGGGGGGCGCCGGGTGCTGGAGGCGTGTTGCAAAGGTGCGGTCGTACCAGCCACCGCCCATCCCCAGGCGATGTCCGTGGGTGTCGAAACCCACCAGCGGCATCACCACCAGTTGCATCTGCCCGGCATCCAGCAGAGCTCCGCGCTCCAACGCGGGTTCGGGGATGCCGAAACGGTTGGGCACAAGCGCATCGCCGGGGCGCCACGGCGCGAAGCGCAGGCGGTTGTCGGCCAGGACCGGCAGGCAGTAGGTGCACCCCGGAGGCAGGGCGAGTTGCCAGGCATGCAGGGCGATCTCGCCATCCATCGCCCAGTAGCCGGCGACGTGGCCGGTGACCGGGGCGAAATCCAGATCGAGCAGTTGGCGGGCAAGTCGCTGGGCGGCGTTGATACGCTCGGCGGCGACAAGTTCGCGTCGGCGCTGTCGCAATTGCAGACGCAACGGGCGCAGCAGTTCGTCGCGTTCGTCGGGCATCCAGCGTGATCCGGTCCGGGGCGGGTGACTGGGTCGGCCGTCGGGCCGGCGGGCGCGTAAGCGCGCTCCACGAAAAAGAAAGTCCTCCGCCGATGGCGATGCGCGCGAAACGACCTTGAACCCGTGGTTCAAGTGGGAACGCTTGGAGGCCGTCGGGCTTCCCGCTACCAGGGCGGACTTGCACTCCGGGCTTCCGCTGCGCCCCCGCGGTCGCAATTAAGGGACAAGGCGAATGTTTGCGCGCGCCGTCGTCCACAGCAGAGGACGTGCGGCGATTATAGCGCGTCGCCAGCGGCGGCAAGACCCGTTCGTCGGGCTCGCAGGGGTGCGATTCAGCCCGGGCTGGGCCGCTCAGCGGGCCGGGTCGTCGAACAGGCCGTCAAGCTTGCGTTGCAGGTCGCCGAGGCTGCGGGCCAGCTCGCGCGTTCGGCCCTCGTCCTCGTGGCGCATCTGCTGGACCTCATGCGCGAAGTTCAGCGCTGCGAGCACCGCCACCCGGTCGAGTGCCGCCATCCGGTTGTTGCCGCGGATCTCGCGCATGCGGGTGTCCAGCAGCTTGGCCGCGGCCAGCAGGCTGTCGCGTTCGTCGGGCTCGCAGCCGACGGTGTACTCGCGGTCGAGCAGCCGGATGCTGACCGGCACGCTGGTGCTCACGTGTGCTGCTCCAGCGACTTGAGCCGCGCAATCATTGCTTCAACGCGTGCCCGTGCCTGCTCGTTCTTTGCCAGCAGGGCGGCACGTTCGCTGGCGAGTGTCTCCTGCTGCTGCCGCAGGCTGCGATTCTCCTCCTGCAGCCGACGGCTGCGCTCGGCGAGCCCGTCGATGCGGTCGACGAGGGCCTGCAGCTGGGCGAGCAGTTCGGAGCGGTCCATCCCGGCACGATAGCAGGCGCCGCATGCCGGTCAAGACGCGGCCGCGGCGGGTCAGGCCTCGGGCGCGGACGCGGGTTCGCGCTCCAGCAGGTACTCCAGGCAACGGCCGACCGGCAGCGGGTGGGCCAGCCAGTAGCCCTGGATCTCATCGCAGCCGTGGCGCCGCAGGAACGCGACCTGGTCGGCGTCCTCCACCCCCTCGGCAACGACGTTCAACCCGAGCGAGTGCCCCATGGTGATGATGGTGCTGGTGATCGCGGCATCGTCCGGGTCGTGGCAGAGGTCGTCGACAAACTCCTTGTCGATCTTGAGGGTGTTGATCGGCAGGCGCTTGAGATACGACAGCGACGAGTAACCGGTGCCGAAATCGTCGATCGCCAGGCGCACGCCGAGGTCGCGCAGCGCCTGCAGCGTTGCCGCGGTCTCGCCGGCATTGGCCATGATCACGGACTCGGTCAGCTCGAGTTCGAGCCGTTCGGCCGGCACGCCGGTCTCTGCGAGCGCGCGTGCCACGACATCGGGCAGGTTGCCGCGCAGCAGCTGCAGCGCCGACACGTTGACCGAAACCGACAGTTCGGCGAGCCCCTCATCGCGCCAACGCCTCAGCGTGGCGCAGGCGTGCCGAAGCGCCCACTCGCCGATCTCGAGGATGAGTCCCGTCTCCTCGGCGATCGGGATGAACTGAGCCGGGGGGATCGCACCGTGCTCGGCACTGTTCCAGCGCAACAGCGCCTCCACCGCGGTGATGCGATCACGCGCGAACGACAGCCGCGGCTGGAACGCGAGTGAAAGCTCGTCGCGGTCCAGAACCTTGCGCAACGCGGAGGAGATCGTCGCGCGCCGGCGCACCTCGATGTCCATGCTGTCGGCGTAGCGCATGAAGGCTCGCCGACCAATGGCCTTGGCCTGGTACATCGCGGTGTCGGCATGCTTGAGCAGGTCGGCCGGCGTGAGCGCGTGGTCGGGGAACAGGCTGATGCCGATCGAGGGCGAGATCACCACGTCCTGGCCTTCGCGGACGTCCAGCGGTGCCTGGAAGGCGTCGATCAGTTCGCGGGCCACCTGCTCGGCCTGGTCGGGGGTTTCGAGGTCCTCGAGCAAGACGGTGAACTCGTCGCCGCCCAGGCGCGCGACCGTGTGCCCGGCGCCGACGATCTGCTGCAGGCGCATCGCCGCCTCGCGCAGGATGCGGTCGCCCGCGGCGTGGCCGAACGAGTCGTTGATGTCCTTGAACCGGTCAAGGTCGAGGAACAGCACCGCGATCATCCGCCCGCTCGCGCGTGCCCGCACCATCGCGCGCGACAGCCGCTCACCGAGCAGCGCGCGGTTGGGCAGGTTGGTCAGGGTGTCGTAGTTGGCCAGGTAACGCAGCTCCTGTTCGGCGCGCTTCTGGTCGGTGATGTCGCTGAGCACCGCGACGAAGTGGTTGGGCTCGCCATCGGCGTCGGCCACCGAGCTGGCCTGGAGCCAGCACAGGAACTCGCCGCCATCCTTGCGTTGCTGCCACATCTCGCCGGACCAGCGCCCCTCGCGTTGCAGTTCGTCGCGCATGTGGCGGTAGAAGCGCGGATCGTGGCGGCTGCTGTCGAGCAGAGCAGTGGACCGGCGCATTACCTCGACATCGCTGTAGCCCGTCATCCGGGTGAAGGCGGGGTTGATCGAAATGAACGTGAAGTCCCGATCGAACACGGCCACCGCCTCGGCCATCGAACGGAGCACCTCGCTCGAGATCCGGCGCTCGCGCTCCGCGCTGCGATTCTCGGTGATGTCACGCGCGGTGCCGGCCACCCGCAGGCCACGACCATCGGCATTGCGTTCAACCACGCGGCCGCGCGCACGGACCCACCGCCAGGGCTCGCCCTCGGCGTCGCGGGTGCGGTGTTCGGAGGTGAACAGCGCGACCTCGCCGCGCAGGTGGCGGAGCATCGCTTCGCGCACCTGCGGGAAGTCGTCTTCGTGGATCGCCTGGTTGCCGACGACCTGGTTGTGCATGGCCATCTCGGGCCGGTTGCCCGTTGACTCGACCACCCGCATGCGGTGCATCTGGCGACTGTCGAGGTCGTAATCCCAGAACTGTTCCCCCGAAGCCCACAGGGCGAGCCGGAGTCGCTCCTCGCGTTCGCGGATCTGCCGGAACCAGCCCTGCTCCAGCCGCCGCCGCCGCTGCCAGCGCCAACCCAGTGATGCGAGCAGCGACAACAACGCGACCACCGCGGCGGCGACGGCAAGCGGGTGGCGCCACAACGGCGGTGCTACATGCACCGGCACGCGCAGCTCGTTCTCCCCCCACAGGCCGTCGCGGTCGGTCGCCTGTGCGCGGAAGGTGTAGTTGCCCGGCGGCAGCCGGGTGTAGGTGATGTCGGACTGCGTGCCGTTGTCGATCCAGCCCTTGTCGAATCCTTCCATGCGATATCGATAGCGGGTGTCGGCGGCCGGGGCGAAGTCGAGCGCGCCGATGCGCAGTCGAAGGATGTCGGCGCCGTCGGGGACGTCGAGCTCCGACGCTTGCCACATGACGGTCTCGTCGTTCGGGGCATCGGCACCGACACGCGCGGCGAGCAATCGCAACGGTGGCGTGTAGCCGCTCGCCTGCATCCTGCGCGGGTCGAAGAGGTTGAGCCCTCGCACGCCACCCATAGCGATCCGCCCGTCGTCCAGCACGGCGATCGCGCCGCCATTGAACTCACGATCCTGCAAGCCGTCGGCCAGGCCATAGGTGTGCGCCCGTCCGAGGCCGGCATCCAACCGGATGATGCCGATGTCGGTGCCCAGCCATACGCGACGGTCGCGGCCTTCGCCATCGCTGGTGATCGAGTACACCGCCGGCGGCAGCCGCCGGTCGGTGACTTCGGCCAGCGGCAGCTGGAAGCCGATCGCGCCCGGAGCCGGCTCCACCACTTGCGCCAGTCCCGCATGGGTGCCGACCCACACCGTGCCGTCGGCGTCGAGGTGGAGCGCACGCACCATGTCGCTGGGCAGTGCGCCCGAGCCCCCTGCACCGTGCCGGAAGTGCTGCAACCGCCCGCTCGATGGATCCAGCACGTCCAGGCCGCCGCCGGTACCGAACCAGATCCGGCCTTTACGGTCCTGCAGCAGTGCGTGGACGCTGTGGTGGGCGAGCCTGCGCGGGTCGCCCGCACCGTGGCCGTAGTGCACCACCCGCTGGCGGTCGCGCTGGTAGAGCAGCGCGCCGTTGCCGTAGGTGCCGAGCCAGAGGTTGCCATCGCGGTCCACCAGCACCGCGCGCAGGTTGGCATCGCTGAACCTGCCCAGGGCGATGGCCTCGAACGTGCCGGTTGCCGGATCCAGCCGCAGCAGGCCGGAGGTGGTGGCGAGCCACAGGCGTCCGTGGCCGGCATCGGCGATGCCCATGATGCGGCGCGCAGTGGCGGTGGGCGGCACCCGCGCGGTCCAGTCCTCGAAGCGCCGCTCGCCCATGTGGTAGCGCAGCAACCGCCCTTCGTCGGTGCCGATCCACAGGGTGCCGTGCGCGTCCTGGTGGACGGCGCGGACACTGTCGCTGCCGGGTGCCTCGCGGCCACGCGCGGTCTCCATGTCGACCAGGTAGCTGAAGCGGGCACCGGCGGGGTCGGTGACCGCCACGCCGCGGGACAACCCACCGAGCCACAGCATCCCGCCGCGGTCGACCATCAGGCTGCCGACGGTGTCCTCGGGCAGGCTCGCCGGGACGACCGAGCCGCGTATCCTGCGACTCTCGGCGGTATCGGGGTCGAACCTGACCAGCCCGGCGCCGTAGGTGGACAGCCACAGGCGGCCGTCGGGCGCCTGCGCAATCGCCCGCACGCGGCCGTCGTCCTCGTGGCCGGAGGCCGGCCGCCAGGCGTTGGCGAGCGTGTCGCCGACCACCCGGAACAGACCGTCCTCGCGGCCCACCCACAGGGTGCCGTCGCGGTCCAGCAACAGGCTGCGCGCGGCAACGGGACCACCGACGCGACGCGCGACATGGTCCTTGCCCAGTTTGAACAGGCCGGCCGCGGTCGCGTACCAGAGGCTGCCTGCGTGGTCGGCCAGCAACTGCTGGTAGGGCGCCAGACGCAGGCGGTCCGGGGTGAGCGCCAGCACCTGCCGGCGCTCGCCGGTGGCCGGGTCGAAACGCTCCAGGCCGCCGAGCGTGCCGACCCAGACGACGCCGTCGCGCGGGAGTACCGCGCTGACCTGGCGCGCCGGCGAGTCGCCGGTGGGCGCGTCGAGCGCGAACCGCTGGATCCGGCCGCTGCCGAGGTCGATCCGCGCCAGGTAGCGCGAGTACAGCCCGACCCACAGCGCGTTGGCCTCGGGGTCGATGGCCAGCGCGGTGACGAAGCTTTCGGGCAGGCTGGCCGTATCGCCGGGGTCGTGCCGGTAGGCCACGTAGCGGCTGCCGTCGTAGCGGTGCAATCCACCTTGCGTGCCGACCCAGACGAACCCCTGCGCGTCCTGCACCATCGCGGTGACGGAGTTCTGCGCCAGCCCCTGCTCGCTGCCGATCGGGGTGAAGTAGTAGTCGCGGGTGGCAGCCTGGGCCGGTGCCAGCGCGGCCACGCCCAGCAGGCAGGCGAGCAGGGCGATGGCTCGTCGTCGCGTACGCGCGGTGGGCAGGAGCGATGGGAGCACGGCACCGCATCGTTTGGCGAGGCAGCCGGCAGTGTAGGCAGCCGGGTCGGCTGGCGCCAACCGGCGTGCAGCGGCGTGGACGGTGCCGTTGCTAGACTTGGCCTCCCCGAATCGCGGTGATTGCCCGTGTCGAAAAGTGCCTTGCCGGACCCGTCCGAGGTCGATGCCGAGATCCGTCGCCTCGCGCTCGCCAGCCCCGCGTCCGAACTCCACGGCGGCCTGTGCGGATGGCTCGCCGGCGGCGGTGCGCCCGTCCGCGAGTGGCCCGCCCGGGTACTGGTGGACGACACGCTGCCGACCCCGGCCGAGGACAGCCCGCTGGACCGGCTGAGGACGGCGAGCGCGGCCCAGCTGGAGGACCGCAGCTTCGACTTCGCGCTGTTGCTGCCCGCCGCAGACGCTCCGCTGGTCGAACGCAGCGGCGCCCTGTTCGACTGGTGCCGCGGCTTCCTCGGTGGTTTCGGCCTGGCGGCCGGCGCGAACCCGAAGCTCTCGGAGGAAAGTACCGAGGCACTTGGCGACCTGGCCAAGCTGGCCGGCGCGCAGGCGCAGGACGACGGCGACGAGGAAGACGAAGCTGCGCTGGCGGAGATCGAGGAGTTCGTCCGCGTCGCCACCCTCCTGTTGCACGGCGACTGCGTGCTCGCCGCCCGCCATCGCCAAAGCCTCAACTGACATGCCCGCTCCCCTGACGATGCCCGCGCGTGCCTACACACGCCGTCGCCGGCAACTGATGCGCATCGCCGGCGACGACGCCATCCTGATACTGCCAGCTGCGCCCGAACGGATCCGCAGCCGGGACACCCACTACCCTTATCGGCAGGATTCCGACCTGCTGTACCTGACCGGCTTCCCGGAGCCGGAGGCGGTGCTGGTGCTGGTCCCCGGCCGCGCGCACGGCGAGACCGTGCTGTTCTGCCGCGAGCGCGATCCCGACCGCGAAGGCTGGGACGGGCCGCGTTTCGGGCCCGAAGGGGCGGTCGGGGCGTTCGGCCTGGATGACGCGTACCCGATCAGCGACCTCGACGACATCCTGCCCGGCCTGCTGGAGGGCCGCTCGCGGGTGTACTACCACTTCGGCCGCGACGCCGAGTTCGACCTCAAGCTGATCGGCTGGGTCAACCGCGTGCGCGCAATGATGAAGATGGGCAACAAGCCGCCGCACGAGTTCCTCGAGCTGGGGCACCTGCTGGACGAACTGCGCCTGTTCAAGGACCGCGACGAGCTCCGCTTCATGCAGCGCGCCGCCGACATCACCGTCGCCGCCCACCAGGCCGCCATGCGCGCGGTGCGGCCGGGTATCCACGAGTACGAACTGCAGGCCGAGCTGGAACGCGTGTTCCGCGCCAGCAACGCCGTGCCGGCATACGGCACCATCGTCGGGGCCGGCGGCAACGGGTGCGTACTGCATTACGTGGCCAACGACGGCCCGGTCAAAGACGGCGACCTGGTGCTGATCGACGCGGGCGCCGAGTACGCCGGCTACGCCGCCGACATCACCCGCACGTTCCCGGCCAACGGGCGCTTCACCAAGGAGCAGCGACTCCTGCACGACCTCGTCGGCGACGCCCACGCCGCCGCGATGGCGCAGGCGCGGCCGGGCGTTGCATACGAGGCCGGCCACCTGGCCGCGGTCGAGACCCTGACCGAAGGCCTGCTGCGGCTTGGCCTCCTCAAGGGCAGGCTGGAGAAGCACCTGTCCGATGGCAGCTACCGGCGCTTCTACCCGCACAAGACCGGCCACTGGATCGGCATCGACGTACATGACGTCGGCGACTACCGGCTCGACGGCGAGTCGCGCCTGCTCGAGCCGGGCATGGTGTTCACGATCGAGCCGGGGTTGTACATCCGTCCCGACGACACCTCGGTGGCGGCCAAGTGGCGCGGAATCGGCATCCGCACCGAGGACGACGTGCTGGTCACCCGGGACGGCCACAAGGTGCTGACCGACAAGCTGGCCCGCAGCGCGGACGAGATCGAGGCGTTCATGGCCTCCGCGCGCACGCCCTAGCGGCGCCCCCCGGAAAGCGGACCGCCCGCGACAGTGCGCGGGCGGTCGGGGTGTTGCCGGTGCCGGTGCTCAGCCCAGCGCGGCGAAGGCTTCCCGGGTCAGGTTGATCGGATCGCCTTCGGTGCACACCACGTCATCCTCGATGCGGATGCCGCCGTAGGGGCGCAGCGCGTCGACGCGGGCCCAGTCCACCGCACCAGCGTGTTCGCCGTCGCGCAGCTCCTGCAGCAGCAGGTCGGCGAAGTAGATGCCGGGCTCGATCGTCACCACCGCGCCGGGCTCGAGCACCCGCGTCAGCCGCAGGTAGGGATGGCCTTCCGGCTTGTCGATGGTGCCGCCGGTGTCGGAGGCCAGGAAGCCCCCGACGTCGTGCACCTGCAGGCCGATATAGTGGCCGATGCCGTGCGGGAAGAACTTCGCGCTGACACCGGTCTCCACCATCGACTCCGGCGCCATGTCGACGATGCGGAAGTCGCGCAGGACCGTCGCCATTTCCAGGTGCGCGTCCAGCTGGATCTGCCGGTAGTCGGTGCCGGCGCGCACCTTGTCGCACAGGCGCTGCTCGGCCGCGTCCACGGCGTCGATCATCGACTGGAACTCGCTGGCCGGGTCGAACGCGTAGCTGCGGGTGATGTCGCAGGCGTAGCCCAGGTGGCTGGCACCGGCGTCGATCAGGAAGCTGAGGATTTCGTCGGGGGGCAGGCGGTCGCGGTTGGTGTAGTGGAGCACCGCGCCGTGCTCGTTGAGCGCGACGATGTTGCCGTAGGGCAGGTCGTTGGCGTCCTGGCGGGCTGCCTGGCAGTAGGCCAGGTGGATCCCGAACTCGCTGGCACCGGCACGGAACGCACGTTCGGCGGCACGGTGCGCGCGCACACCGTGCGCGGTGGCCTCGCGCATCATCCGGATCTCGTACGGCGTCTTGATCGCGCGGTGGAACTCCAGGTAGTTGACCACCGCCGCCGGGTTGTTGGGTACGAACGCGCGCCCGGTGCCATCGTCCAGCGCGCTCTGCGGCTCGCCGAGGATCGCGCTGCGCGACGGGTCGGCCGGCAGGTGCTCCAGCGCCTCGCCCGGCTCACGGATCACCACCACGTCGAAGTGTTCCACCCAGTAGCCCGACGGCGCCTGCGGCACCACGTGCCAGTAGTCGAACGGCTGCAAGTACACCAGTTTGGGCTTCTCGCCGGGGGTGTAGACCAGCCAGCTGCCGGGGTTGCTGACAAGCGGCGCCCACGCCTTGAACTGCGGGTTGACCGCGTACGGATAGTCGCGGTCGTCGAACAGCTGGTAGTGGGTCGATCCGCTCGGCACGACCAGGTGGTCGAAGCCACCGCGTTCCAGTGCGAGGGCGCTGCGTCGTTGCAGTTCCTCGACATGTTCCGTGTATAACTTCGACATTGCCTGGTGAGTCATGGGGAGTTCTCTTTGCGGGAGAGCCACGATTCTGACCGATTCCCGCCACCCCCGCAGCCCATGTCCGTGGTGGAAGACGTTGCGCCGTTGGGTGTCGCGGCCTGGGTGTGGTCGCTGGTCGCGCTGTTGCTCGGCGTCTCGATCTCCATCTGGCTGGCGCATGGTCAGCAGCGCCGGATAGAGGCCGACCAGCGCGCCGACCTGGACGTGATGGCCGAGACCGTGACCGAGTCGGTCCGCGAGCGCGTGCGCAGCTGCGAACTGCTGGCGCGTTCGGTGCAGTCGCTGTTCCTCGCATCGTCGGAGGTCGAACCCGACGAATTCGCCAACCTGTACGAGAACCTCCGACCCCGCGAACGCTTCGCCGGGCTCGCGGCACTGGCCTACGCCGAGCGCGGTGAAGACGGGCGCTACGTGACCACCCTGGTCGCGCCGCTCGAGGGCAACGAGGACGTGGTCGGCCTGGATGTGGGCGACCAGCCGGCCAACCTCGCCGCGCTGCTCGCCGCGCGTGACAGCGACCGGCCGATGCTGTCGGCGCCTTTCCGGCTGGTGCAGCAACAGGCCCTGGACGTTGACGCCGCCGGCGAGCCTGAAGGGATGACGCTGAGGCTGCCGATCTTCCATTCCGGGCAACCACCGGCGACGCCGGCCCAGCGGCGTGCACGCGAGCGCGGCTCGCTGGCGATCTCGTTCAATGTCCAGCGCTTGATCGCCGACTCGCTGCCCGGCGACGTCGCCGGCTCCGCGTTCCACGCCAGCGTCACCGACGTGACCGGGGGGCCGGAACGACTGCTGTTCGATTCCAACCCGAGTCCGCACGCCGATGGCGGGACGGCCACCACGCGCATGCTGACGGTTGGCGGCCGAGAGTGGCGAATCCAGGTGCACGCACTTGCCGATTCCACAGCCGTGGCCGACCTGACGCAATCGGGGTTGTGGCCGGGCCTGGTGGCCAGCGCGCTGTTCGCCTTGCTGGTGTGGTCGGTACTGACGTCGCGGCGCCGCGCCCTCGAGCTGGGCTGGCGGATGAGCCGGCGCTACCGCGAGAGCGAGGAGCGGTTCCGCGTGCTCAACGAGCTGTTGCCGGCCCTCGTGCTGCTGGCACGTGCCGGCGACGGACGCATCACGTACGCCAACCAGGCGGCGCGCCTGCGGCTGGGCGAGACCGCCGCCGAGCTGGGGTTGTCGTCGATGTTCGACGACCAGCGGCTGGGGATTCGCACGCAGGCCGGCGAGCTCGCCAGCGGCAGCGCCTCCGAGGCGGTGCTGACGACCACCAACGGCGACCAATTCTGGGCGAGCGTATCGACCTCCCGCGTCGACGTCGGCGGCCAGGACATGCTGCTGATGGTGGCCACCGACATCTCCGAGCAGCGACAGCTGACCGAGATGCTCGGCTACCAGGCCAGTCATGACGCGCTGACGGAACTGTACAACCGCCGCGAATTCGAGCGCCGGGTGGAGCGCGTGCTCGACGGCGTGTCTTCGGGAGGCCCGCCGGCGACGCTGCTGTACCTGGACCTGGACCAATTCAAGCTGATCAACGACACCTCCGGCCACACCGCCGGCGACCAGTTGCTGATCCAGCTGGCGACGACGATGCGCGAGCAGCTCGGCGACGAGGGGGTACTGCTTGCCCGGCTCGGGGGCGACGAGTTCGGCGTGCTGGCGCCGGGGACGTACGACCCGGGCCAGGCCCGCGCGCTGGCCGAGCGCCTGCGCGAACGCATCGACGGCTACGTGTTTGTCTGGGAGCAGCGCAGCTACACCATCAGCGTGAGCATCGGCGGGGTCGTGCTGGACCAACCGGGGCAGACGTTCAAGGACGTGCTGGCGCAGGCCGACACCGCCTGCTACATGGCCAAGGAGAGCGGTCGCAACCGGGTCCATTTCTATTCGGCCAGTGACGACGAGACCGCGCGCCGGCATGGCGAGATGGAGTGGGCCAACCGCCTGCGCTGGGCAGCCACCGAGGGCCGGCTGGTACTGATGTACCAGGAGGTACGGCCGGTCTCCGGCGCAGGCGAGGGGACCTACATCGAATTGCTGCTGCGCTTCCGCGACCCGCACGGTCGGCTGGTGCTGCCGGGGGCCTTCCTGCCGGCGGCCGAGCGTTACGGCCTGATGCCGATGATCGACCGCTGGGTGATCGAGACCGCGCTGTCCAACTTCGACCGCCTGCATCCCAGCGGCAACGGACTCAGGCTGGCGACCATCAACCTGTCAGGCGCGAGCATCGAGGACGAATCCCTCGTCGAACTGATCCTGCAGTTGTTGGATACCCACCGGATAGACCCGCAGAAGGTCTGCTTCGAGATCACCGAGACGGTCGCCGTGCGCAACCTCTCGCAGGTCGCGCGCTTCCTTGGGCGGCTGCGTGATGCGGGCTGCAAGCTGGCACTGGACGACTTCGGTGCCGGCATGTCGTCGTTCGGCTACCTCAAGAACCTGCCGGTGGACATCATCAAGATCGACGGCAGCTTCATCCGCGACCTGCTCACCGACCCCATGAGCTACGCGATCGTCCGGGCGGTGAACGACATCGGCCACCAGCGCGGGCTGCTGGTGGTCGCCGAATGGGTCGCGAGTGCGGAGGTGCTGGAGGCGCTGGCGGTGATCGGCATCGACTATGCACAGGGTTTCGACCTGCATCGGCCCGAACCCATCCTGCTGCACCGCTCGCGCACGCCGGCGCCAGTCGCGCGCTAGCTGGCGCGGGCCGCCAGCGAACGCAGCCAGTCGCGCAACGGCTGAGCGTGCGCATCGATGACCTTGATGAAGCGGAAGCCCATCCAGATCTGCCCGGCCGCGCTGGCCTGGTCCTGCCACAACAGGTGCGCGCCGACGTCGATGACCGGGTGGCGCTCGTCGCCGATCTCCAGGCGGAACTGGTAGAGCGCGTCGTCGGCCAGCGGCATGGAGGCGATCAGCAGCATCCCGCTTTCGGAAATGTTGCCAATCCGGCCGACCACGGCGCCGGTCATGGTGTCGATGACGCGCACGGTGTCGGGCACGTCGTGGCGCGGGGCGCGGCGGTACTCGTCGGCGGTCATCGGACCTCTCCAATGCCGGGGCGGCCCGGGCCCAGCCCGCGTAGCATCGAAAGCGTGGCTTGCCAGGCGCGATCCACCAGGCCACCGCGGTCGGCGGTGACCACGTGCGCGGTGCCGGCGGCGAACAGGCGCGCGACCGGGTCGAGGTTCTGCGGCGCGCTGCCGTCCTCGATCCGCTGGCCACGCTGGTTCACGAAAAGTGCGTGGCCGGTGCGTGGGCTGTACCAGGCCAGGCGGCGACGGACGACCTCGCCGCGCTCGTTGACGGGGAATTCGATCCATGTGCCGAAGGGCAACGTGCACAGGTGGTCGTAGAACTCCTGCTCGCGCGGCGTGCGCGGCAGCGTGGCGGCCTGCGGTTCGGTGGCGTCGGAGCCAAGCCGCGACCGCGCCTTGAGCTTCATCGCAAGTTCGGTGCGCGAGGCGGCGTCGTCGTCGAGTTCGGGCGCACCGGTCAGGCGCCGCGTGATCGCCTGCGCCTCCGCGCCGTGATAGCCCACCAGCGAAAGCGCATGCGACACGCGACCGGTCAGCTCCGGCGTGGCGAGGTCGCCGTGCAGGCTCGCGGCGACGATCCGGCTGGTGTCGGCGACGTGCGCGGTCCACTCCGGTGACTCCGCGCCGTGGCGCAGCAGTACCAGCGTCAGCACATCGCCCCAGGCCTGGTCGAGCAGGTTGCGCAGGAACCGCGGCGCCGGGGAATCACCGACCGCGCGGTCGACAAGGGCCTGGGCCTCCTGCTTGGCCAAGGCCAGCTTCTCGCGTCCGCGTGCGGCCTCGACATGGCGGCGCTCGCTGATCTCGGCCTTCTGGCTGGTGCGCTTGATTTGTTGTTGCAGCTTCCGGTTGGCGGTGTCGAACACCGCCGCATCGCCGTCGTAGTGGCGCACGACGTGGTCGACCGCCTGCTCCATGTGGGTGGTCAGCTGCGGGTCGACCTCGTCGTCGGCCAGCCAGCGCGCACCCGGTTCGGCGACGGCGTTGAGCAGTTCGCGCGCCGGGTGCCGGGGTTTCAGGAAGAAGTCGTGGTCATGCAGCGCCACCCGCAGCAACGGCACCTGCAGGCGGTCGACCAGCATCCGGCTCGGGCTGTCGGGGCGCAGCTCGCGGCCGATGCCGCTGTGCAGCAGGCCGACCAGGTCGAAGGTGTCGTTGTCTTCCGGCGACAGCGCGGCCGGCTGCCCCAGGCGCAGGCGGCTCTGCGCCAGCAGCGCCTGGCGGATCTCGGAGACGCCGTGGGCGGCGGGCGTGGTGGACGAGCGCGCCTGCAGCGTACCCAGAGCGGCATCGACCTCGCCGGTGTCGAGCGACACGCGCGGCTCGGATGGGAGCGGCTCGCCGGACGATGCCTGCGAGCGGCGCGCGGCCAGCAACTCGCGCAGCAGCGCGAAGTCGGGACCGGCCTCGGCCTTCGGGCGCTCGCGCATCGGCACGGTCTGGCCCAGCCATCCGGTGAACCCGCCGGTGCGGGTAGCGGCGTCGGTGTCGCTTGCGGCAGGATCGGCCGACGTGGTTTCTTCGACCCGCCGACGTGGCCGGCGCAACGGCACGAAGGTCAGCCCGGGCAACACATTCTCGCGTTCCAGCAGCGCGTTCATCGATTCGACCAGCCCAGCGTAGTCGTCGATGAACTGGCGCTCGAAAATCCGGTACAGCTGGGTGCGCGACTCCCGCTCCAGGCCCACCGCTTCCGCTGCGTTGGTCAGCAACCCGGCGAGGCGGTGCGGCCCGACCGGGAGCGACCGCGCCGCGAACGCCGGCGCGCCCGCCAGAACGCCGAAGCGCTGGCCCAGGAGCAGCAAGGGCAACCGTGCACGACCCTCGAGGCGGTCCGCGATGGTGTCGAGCATCGCGTCCTCGCCCACCTCGCCGTGGTCGACCAGCCGCAGGTCCTCCGGACGCGTGGTGGGTACCCCGGGCGACGTATCGGTCGACGGCTGCCGGATGCCGAAGACGGCCTGCTCAAGCCCCCGCAGATACGTGGGGATGAAGCGTTCGCGCTGGCGTTGCAGCGCACCGAGCATCGCCATGTGACCGGCCTGCAGCGCCGGGTTCCGGGCCATCCGGGCGTGCTGCTCGAGCTCGATCTCCAGCGTCACCAGCATCCGGTCCAGTGCCCGCCGCATCTCGGAGGACACCATGCCCAGCAGTCGCTCCAGCAGCCCGTGGACACGTGGCGGCAGGTCGCGCGCGGCCGCCGTGGCGGCGGCGGACGGCGCAACGGGGCTGGATGGATGGCGATTGGGCATGCACTCGGGCTCCCCGGCCTACTGGACAACGTCAGAGCGTACTCGCGTTTTTGTGAACACGGTCGCGACTCCAGCGGGATATCGGCCGGGCCGGCCGGAACTTGAGGCTCACCCTTCGAGGAACAGCGCCACCACGTCATTGGTAAAGCGGCGGCCCAACTCCGTCAGTCGAACATGCCCGTCCTCGACCTGCAGCCAGCCGCGTCCCGTCGCCTCGGCCAGGATCGGCTCGATCACCGCGGCCGGCAGCCCGGTGCGTTGCTCGAACAGCCCGAGCGCGAACCCGTCCACCAGCCGCAACGCGTTGAGCATGAACTCGAACGGGCGCCGCCCCGGCGCGACAACCTCGTCACCGCCGATCGCGGCCGGCGTGCCGGCATCGGCGAGGTAGCGCGTCGGGTGCTTGTGCTTCCAGCGGCGCAGGATCGATTCGTCGTGCCCGAGGGTGATCTTTCCGTGCGCACCGGCACCTATCCCGAGATAGTCACCGTAGGTCCAATAGTTGAGGTTGTGCGCGCACTGGCGACCGGGCCGCGCATAGGCACTGACCTCGTACTGCGCATAACCGGCCCCGGCGAGCATGGCCTGGCAGCGCTCCTGGATATCCCAGCCGAGGTCCTCGTCGGGGATGCCGGCCGGCGGCCGCGCCGCGAACACGGTGTTGGGCTCCAGGGTGAGCTGGTAATGGCTGACGTGCGTCGGCTCCAGCGCGAATGCACGCTCCAGGTCGTGCATCGCCATCGCCAGGTCCTGGCCGGGCAGGGCGTACATCAGGTCCAGGTTGAAATTGTCGAAACCGGCCTCGCGCGCCAGGGTGACGGCCGCCTCGGCCTCCCGGCTGTCGTGGATGCGGCCCAGGCGCTGCAGGCAACCGTCGTCGAAACTCTGGATACCGAAGCTCAACCGGTTGACGCCTGCCGCGCGGTAACCCTCGAATCGGCCGTGCTCGGCGGTGCCGGGATTGGTCTCCAGCGTGATTTCGCAGCCCGGCGCGAACCGCAGCCGCGCACTGGCGCCCTGCAGGAACCGGTCGATGAACTCCGGCGGCATCAGGCTCGGTGTGCCGCCGCCAAAGAACACCGTCTGGACGGTCCTGCCCCACACCAGCGGCAGGTCCTGGTCCAGGTCGGCAAGCAGTGCATCGACGTAGGCCGCGAACGGAAGCTCACCCCGCCCCTCGTGCGAATTGAAGTCGCAGTAGGGGCATTTGCGTACGCACCACGGCACGTGCACGTAGAGGGACAGCGGGGGCGGGGTGAGGCTCACCGCCGCATTGTCCCATCCGGACCACGGTTCTGTGCGACCGAAGGCAACAAGTGGCGCGTCCGCCAAGACCCAAAGCACCCCCTCAAAGCGCGTGTCGGGTGAGCCGCACACCAAGCGAGTATCGGGGAGCGACTGTGCGGCTCACCCGACACGCGCCCCCGCGTCCCGCGAGCGAGTGCTAACTGGCCAACCGCTCCCGAAGAACCGCCAACGCCCGCCCACGATGACTGGCGCGCGCCTTCGCCGCCGGATCGAGTTCGGCCGCCGTCAGCCCGCTGTCCGGATCCAGGAACACCGGGTCGTAACCGAACCCGCCGTTCCCGCGCGGCGCCGTGAGCACACGCCCATGCCATTCGCCCTGGGCGATCAGCGGGCGCGGGTCTTCCGGGTGGCGCACCAGCACCAGCGTGCAGTGGAAATGCGCGTCGCGCTGATCGTCGGGCACGTGCGCCAGCGCCGCCAGCAGCTTGTCGATGTTGCGGCCCGCGTCGCTGGGCTCGCCGGCGTAGCGCGCCGAGTACAGACCGGGCGCACCGCCGAGCGCATCGACGCACAGTCCCGAATCGTCGGCCAGCGCCGGCAGGCCCGTGATCCGTGCGGCGTGGCGCGCCTTCAGCAGCGCGTTCTCCACGAAAGTCAGCCCGGTTTCCGGGATATCGTCGACGCCCAACTCGCCCTGCGCGACGAACGTGAAGCCGGCTTCGCCGAGCAGCCGATCAAACTCCGCGAGCTTGCCCGCATTGCCGCTCGCGACGACGATCCGGGTCGCGCCCACTGCGCTCACCCGGCGAGCGCCTCGCGCTGCAGCTGGACCAGCTGCGCAACGCCGGCTTCGGCGAGTGCGGTCATCGCTGCGAGCTCCTCGCGCCGGAACGCGTGGCCCTCCGCCGTGCCCTGCAGCTCGATGAAACCGCCGCCGTCGTTCATCACCACGTTCATGTCGGTGTCGCAGTCGCAGTCCTCGGCATAGTCGAGGTCGAGCACCGGCACGCCACGGTAGATGCCCACCGATACCGCCGCGACCGCGCCGAACACCGGCGAACGCCCGTGCGGGACCTTGATCGCGCGCGAGGCGACCAAACCGTTGATCGCATCGACCAGCGCCACGTAGGCGCCCGTGATCGCCGCGGTGCGGGTACCGCCGTCGGCCTGCAGCACGTCGCAATCGAGCGTGATGGTGCGCTCGCCGAGCACCTTGCGATCGACGCAGGCGCGCAGCGAACGGCCGATCAGTCGCTGGATCTCCAGCGTGCGGCCACCCTGCTTGCCGCGCGCGGCCTCACGGTCGCTGCGGGTGTGGGTGGCGCGCGGCAACATGCCGTACTCGGCGGTGACCCAGCCTTCGCCCTTGCCGCGCAGGAACGCCGGCACCCGGTTTTCCACGCTGGCGGTGCAGAGCACCCGGGTCTCGCCGAAACTGACCAGGACCGAGCCTTCGGCGTAGCGGGTGAAGCCACGTTGGATGCGCACTTCACGCAACTGGTCGGGCGCGCGGCCGCTGGGGCGCGTGAACGCGATGCTGCCGTCTGTCATGGCGCCGATTACCGTCTTGGGGGCGCGCGAGTTTACCATTCGCTCCTTGTCGGCCTTGGGATTCCAGATGATCCGCAGCATGACCGCCTTCGCCAGCGGCGAGCGCGCGACGCAATGGGGCACGCTCGGGTGCGAGCTGCGTTCGGTCAACCACCGCTTCCTCGAGATCGGGGTGCGCCTGCATGACGACCTGCGCGCGCTGGAGCCGGTATTGCGCGAGCGTGTCGCGGCACGGATCAGCCGCGGCAAGCTTGACCTGACCCTGCGCCTGCGTGCGCCGGAAGGCGAGGGTGGCCTCCACGTCAACCTGGTCCGCCTGCGCGAACTCAGTGACCTGGCGATCGACCTGGACCCGCGCTTCCCCGGCCTGCATACCGAGTTCACCCAGCTGCTGCAGTTCCCCGGCGTGCTGCAGGCGCCGTCGACCGACCCCGACGCGCTCAAGGCCGAGGCGCTCGCGCTGCTGGACGAGGTGCTCGACGAATTCGTTGCCGCACGCGAACGCGAGGGCGCGAAACTGGCCGCCGCGATCAACGAGCGCGTGGATGGCGTCGCCCGCATCGCCGCCGACGTGCGCGGCCTGATGCCGGCGATCCGCGAAGGCCAGCGCATCAAGCTGCAGGCCCGCCTGGCCGACCTGGCCCAGCCGGCCGACCCCGGTCGACTCGAGCAGGAGCTGGTGATCTGGCTGCAGAAGCTCGATGTCGACGAGGAGCTTGACCGGCTCGATTCCCATGTCGCCGAGGCGCGCCGCGTGCTCACGCTGCGCGAGGCCGTTGGCCGCCGGCTCGACTTCCTGCTGCAGGAGTTCAACCGCGAGGCCAACACCCTCGGCTCCAAGTCGGTGGACGCACGCAGCTCGGGCGCGGCGGTGGAGCTCAAGGTGCTGATCGACCAGGTCCGCGAACAAGTGCAGAACATCGAATGACCATGCGCGGAACGCTGTACATCGTCGCGGCGCCGTCGGGTGCGGGGAAATCGAGCATCGTCAACGCGGTGCTCGCGCGCGATCCCAACATCCGGCTGTCCATCTCGTTCACCTCGCGCGCGCCGCGCCCGGGCGAGCGGCATGCCGAGCACTACCATTTCGTCGATGCGGCCGAGTTCGAGCGCATGGTCGAGGCGGGTGACTTCTTCGAGCACGCCCGCGTCCACGGCGACTGGAAGGGCACCGCCCGCCAGTCGGTCGAGCCGCAACTGGCCAGCGGCAAGGACGTGTTGCTGGAGATCGACTGGCAGGGCGCGCGCCAGGTCCGGGCCAAGGTGCCCGGGGCGGTCAGTGTGTTCATCCTGCCGCCGTCGCGAGACGCGCTGGAACAGCGCATGCGGGTGCGCGGGCAGGACAGCGAGGAGGTCATCGCGCGGCGGCTGGCCGCCGCGCGCGAGGAGATGTCTCACTATGGCGAGTTCGACTACGTCATCGTCAACGAGCACTTCGCCACGGCGGTCGACGAGATGTGCGCGATCTTCACCGCCAGCCGGCTCCGCCGCGAGGCCCAGGTGGCCCGCCACGGCAGGCTGATCAGCCTGCTGCTGGCCAACGACGCCTGAAGCGGCATTTGCCAGGAGTGGCGGAAGCGGCACTGCGCGCGGCGCCTGTAAGTCATTGATTGGACAAGTCGATGCTTGCCTCTGGAGGCGGCGGTCGGCTACACTCCCGTCCCCTTTGTGTACGCATCGACGGCCCCGGCCGCCAGGAGCCCCATGGCCCGCATCACCGTAGAAGATTGCCTGGAAGTGGTCGACAACCGCTTCGAACTCGTAATGATGGCCGCCAAGCGCGCCCGCCAGCTGGCCAACGGCGTCGAGCCGCAGCTGGACAACAGCGAGTCCAACGACAAGCCGACCGTGCTTGCCCTGCGCGAGATCGCCGCGCGCAAGATCGACACCGATTACGTGGACGCGGTCGAGAAGGCCGAGCGCGAGCGCAAGGAACGCGAGGCGCTGGAGTGGGCCGCCGCGGAAGTGGTTGCCGACGACGACCTGTCCAAGGGCGACGACTGACCCGTCCCCCCACTGACGTGCCGCAGAGCCCCGCCAAGCGCGGGGCTCTTGGTTTCCGGACGCCTGCCCGCGCATTGCGCCGCGCCGCGCGGCGCGCGTAGATTGCCAGCATGACCCCCGCCGAGCCCGCCTGTAGCCGTTTCGATGTACCGGTCGCCGACGACGCGGCCCTGCCCGAGTACGTCCGCGAGTTGGAGCAGGCCGCCGCCTATCTGACCGAGCCCCAGCGCGCGATGCTGCGCCGGGCTTGGGCGATCGGCGCCGCGGCGCATGCCGGGCAGACCCGCAAGTCCGGCGAGCCCTACATCACCCATCCGGTCGCGGTCGCCTGCGTGCTGGCCGAGCAGCGCCTGGACGTCGAGACACTGGTCGCGGCGATCCTGCACGACACGATCGAGGACACCCCGCTCACGCGCGACTGCATCGCCGCGGAGTTCGGCGACACCGTGGCCGAACTGGTCGACGGGGTCACCAAGCTCGACAAGCTCCACTTTCGCGACCGCCAGGAAGCCGCAGCCGAGAGCTTCCGCAAGATGCTGCTGGCGATGTCGCGCGACCTGCGCGTCATCCTGATCAAGCTCGCCGACCGCCTGCACAACATGCGTACGCTCGGCGCCAAGAACGCCGAGTCGCGTGCCCGCATCGCCCGCGAGACCCTGGAGATCTACGCGCCCATCGCCCAGCGCCTGGGCATGAACCTGATCAAGGCCGAGCTGCAGGACCTGGGCTTCCGCGCGCTGTATCCATGGCGCCACGCCGTACTTGAAAAACGTATCCGCACCCAGCCGGTGGTGCGCCGCGAAGCACTGGTCCAGATCGAGGCCAACCTTGCCCAGCGGCTGGCCAAGGAGAAGCTGCCGCACCGCCTGATCAGCCGGGTGAAATCGCCGTGGAGCATCTACACCAAGATGCACGCCGAGCACAAAAGCTTCGCCCAGGTGATGGACGTGTTCGGGTTCCGGGTCGTGCTGCGCAGCGTCGCCGACTGCTACCACGCGCTCGGCGTGGTGCACGCCACCTACAAGCCGCTGGACGCGCGCTTCCGCGACTTCATCGCGATCCCGAAGGCGAACGGTTACCAGTCCCTGCACACGGTGCTGTTCGGACCCTACGGCTCGCCGGTCGAGGTCCAGCTGCGCACCGAGGAGATGGACCTGATTGCCGAGAAGGGCATCGCCGCGCACTGGTCCTACAAGGACGGCACCGAAGGCCCCAACAGTGCCCAGAGCCGCGCCCACAGCTGGATCAGCGGGCTGGTGGAGACCCAGCACGCGGCGGGCTCCTCGCTGGAGTTCCTCGAGAACGTCAAGGTCGACCTGTTCCCCGACGAGGTGTACCTGTTCAGCCCGAAGGGCGACATCATGTCGCTGCCGCGCAACGCCAGCGCGCTGGACTTCGCCTACGCCGTACACACCGATGTCGGCAACCAGGCGGTTGCCGCCCGCGTGGACGGCAAGCTGGTGCCGCTGCGCACCCGGCTTGCCAACGGCCAGCGGGTCGAGATCATCACCGCGCGCTCGTCGATGCCCAAGCCGCAATGGCTCGAGTTCGTCGTTTCCGGCAAGGCCCGCACGTCGATCCGCCAGCAGCTCAAGCACATCGAGCACGAAGACGCGGTGCAGCTTGGCCATCGCATGCTCGACCGCGCGCTCGAAGCGCAGGGCACCTCGCTCGAGCGCGTGCCGGCCGAGCGGGTCGAAAGCTATCTGCACGAGCACCGGTATCCGCGGCTGGAAGCGCTGCTGGCCGACATTGCCCTGGGCAACCGCATGCCCAGCCAGGTGGCGATGCTACTTGCGCGCGAGCCCGGCACGCGTGCCACCCCGGAGCGGTCCGGACCGGTGCCGCTGAGCAAGGACCGGATCCTGATCACCGGGACCGAGCGTGGCGTGATCACGTTCGCCAACTGCTGCCTGCCGGTGCCTGGCGACGAGATCATGGGCTACCACACCGCGGGCAAGGGGTTGGTGGTGCACCGGCTGGACTGTCCCAACATCACCGACTACCGCAAGTCGCCCGAACGCTGGGTGGCGGTGGGCTGGGACCGCAAGGTCAGCGGCGACTTCAGCGCCGCCCTGCGGATCGAGGTCGACAACCGGCCAGGCGCGCTGGCCCAGGTCGCCGCCGCGATCGCCGAGGCGGAATCCAACATCGACCGGGTCGAGTACCTCGAGCGCGACACCCACATCGCGGTACTGCGCTTCTCGATCGAGGTAGGCGACCGGCGCCACCTGGCCAACGTCATCCGCCGGGTTCGCCGGCTGGGCGTGGTGATGGGCGTCCAGCGCATCTGACCGTGCGGGCGGGCTGCTGGCCCGCCCCCGGCGGCACTCCTACAATGCGGTTCCACGACGCCGCCAGGAGCCACCATGTCCCGCACCCCGATCCAGACCGACCAGGCCCCCGCGGCGATCGGCCCGTATTCCCAGGCCGTCCGGATGGGCGATACGGTATTCCTGTCGGGCCAGATCCCGCTGGACCCTGCAACCGGCGAGATCGTCGGTGGCGACATCGAGGCGCAGGCGCGCCGGGCCTTCGACAACCTCAAGGCGGTGTGCGCGGCGGCCGGTGGCTCACTCGACGAGGTGGCGCGGCTCGGCCTTTACCTCACCGACCTGGGGGACTTCGCCAAGGTCAATGCGGTGATGGCCGAGTATTTCGACGCCCCGTACCCGGCGCGTTCGACCATCCAGGTCTCGGCGCTTCCGAAGGGGGCGGCCTTCGAGGTCGACGCNCGAGGTGGCGCGGCTCGGCCTTTACCTCACCGACCTGGGGGACTTCGCCAAGGTCAATGCGGTGATGGCCGAGTATTTCGACGCCCCGTACCCGGCGCGTTCGACCATCCAGGTCTCGGCGCTTCCGAAGGGGGCGGCCTTCGAGGTCGACGCGATCCTGGTCCTCGCAAACGCGTCCACCGCACACCGGGCCGGCTAGACCCGGCTTGGCCAGGCGCGCCGCCCGCCCCGCACCCGCCCTGGCGGCGGTCGGCGATACCGCGCTGACCGCGCTGGCGGGCTGCGGCCCGAAGGTGGTCGAGAAGCTCGCCGCGCGCGGCCTGGCCTGCCTGCAGGACTTGTGGCTGCAGTTGCCACGGCAGTACGAAGACCGCACCCGGCTGACCCCGATCCGGGCGCTGCAGCCGGGCGTGGCCGCGCAGGTCGAAGGCAGGGTCGAAGCGGTCGAACGCGGGTTCCGTTACCGGCCGCTGCTGCGGGTGGCGGTCTGCGACGACTCGCAGGGGACGCTGGTGCTGCGCTTCTTCCATTTCCGTTCGGCGCAGGTCAACCAGTTCCAGCCGGGCGTCCGGATCCGCTGCTACGGCACGCCGCGGCCCGGCCAGAACGGGCTGGAGATCGTCCACCCCAGCTATCGCATTCTCGATGATGCCGAGGGGGACGCGCTCGGCGACCTGCTCGACCCGGTGTACCCGGCCATCGAGGGTATTGGCCCGGCTGCGCTGCGACGGCTGATCGGGCTCGCGCTCGACCGCCTTCCCGAGGACGGCACGCTGGAGCTGCTGCCGCCGCACGTGCTCGCCTCCATGCAGTTGCCGCCATTGCGCGAAGCACTGCTCACCGTGCACCGCCCGTCGCGCGATGCGGACGTCGCGCAACTGCTCGAGGGGCGCCACCCGGCGCAGCGTCGGCTGGTGCTGGAGGAGCTGCTCGCGCACCACCTGAGCCTTCGCCGCCAGCGCATCGCCCAGCAGGCGCATGCCGCGCCGGTCCTGCACGACGACACGCTGGCGGCGCGCCTGCGTGCATCGCTGCCGTTCTCACTGACCGGCGCCCAACAGCGCGTGTTCGGTGAAATCCTGGCAGACCTCGCGCAGCCGTCGCCCATGTTGCGCCTGGTGCAGGGCGACGTCGGCAGCGGCAAGACCGTGGTGGCCGCGCTGGCAGCGATGCTGGCCGTCGCCCACGGCCGACAGGCCGCGCTGATGGCACCCACCGAACTGCTGGCCGAGCAGCACCTGGCCAACCTGCGCGGCTGGCTGGAACCGCTCGGCGTGCAGGTCGCCTGGCTTGCCGGCAAGGTGACCGGACGGGCACGCGCGAAGGTGCTCGAAGCGGTGGCAAGTGGCCAGGCCCAGGTGGTGGTTGGCACCCATGCGCTGATGCAGGAAGGCGTCGCGTTTCGCGACCTGGCCCTCGCGATCGTCGACGAGCAGCACCGCTTCGGCGTGCACCAGCGCCTGGCACTGCGCGACAAGGGGGTTGGGGGCGAGATCGGCGCGGGCGCCACCGTGCCGCACCAGCTGGTGATGACCGCGACGCCGATTCCGCGGACCTTGGCAATGTCGGCCTACGCCGACCTGGACGTGTCCGCGATCGACGAACTGCCGCCCGGCCGCACGCCGGTCCAAACGGTGGCGTTGAGCGCCGAGCGACGCCCCGAGCTGGTGGAGCGTATTCGTGCGGCGTGCGCGGAGGGCCGGCAGGCCTACTGGGTCTGCACCCTGATCGACGACCCCGAGGAGAACGACCGCCCCGGGGCGACGATGCGGATCGAGGCACAGGCCGCCCAGACCACCTTCGAGACGCTGTCGGCGCAACTGCCGGAGCTCCGGGTCGGACTGGTCCATGGCCGCATGAAGGCCGCCGAGAAACAGGCGACGATGGCCGCCTTCAAGGCCGGCGCGATCGGCTTGCTGGTCGCTACCACGGTGATCGAGGTTGGCGTGGACGTGCCCAACGCCTCGCTCATGATCATCGAGAACGCAGAGCGGCTCGGTCTGGCCCAGTTGCACCAGTTGCGCGGGCGGGTGGGGCGGGGCAGCGCGGCGTCGAGTTGCGTCCTGCTGTACCGGTCGCCGCTGTCGCAGCTGGCGCGGCAACGGCTCGAGACCATGCGCGAGACCAGCGACGGCTTCCTGATCGCCGAACGCGATCTCGAACTGCGCGGCCCGGGTGAGCTGCTGGGTACGCGGCAGACCGGCTTGGCTGGCTTCCGCCTGGCCGACCTCGCGCGCGATGCCGACCTGCTGCCCCAGGTCCATTCCATCGGCGAGCGCCTGGTGGCTGAATCGCCAACGGTGGCCGATGCGATCGTCGCGCGGTGGGTAGGCGGGGCGGTGCGCTATGCCGGCGCCTGACGCGCGGGTCGGGGCTCCCGGCATAATCGGGCAATGACCGACACGACCCCCGACACCGATCGCATTCCGCTGCTTATCGACACCGACCCTGGCGTCGATGACGCGCTCGCCCTGCTGATGGCCTTCAACGAGCCAAGCCACGAGGTGGTCGGGCTGACGATCGCGGCCGGCAATGTCGGGCTGCCGCACACCGTCGCCAACGCGCTCAAGCTGTGCGAAGTGGCCGGCGTGGACGTGCCGGTGTTCGCCGGATGCGCCACCCCGCTGCTGCACATGGCCGAAGATGCCGGCTACGTACATGGCCGCGACGGCTTCGGCGACATCGGATACACGCCGGCCGCGCGCCAGCCGGAGGCCGAGCACGCCGCGCTTGCGATCCTGCGCCTGTCGCACGAGTACGCCGGCCGCCTGCTGCTGGTCGCGCTGGGTCCGTTGACCAACCTCGCCCTCGCGCTCCGGCTGGATCCCGCTCTGCCTTCCCGCGTGGCACGGCTGGTGGTCATGGGCGGCGCGGTGACCGGGCGGGGAAATACCAGCGCCGTCGCCGAGTTCAACATCGGTTTCGACCCGGAAGCCGCCCACATCGTGTTCGATGCCTTCCCGAAGGTCGACCTGGCCGACTGGGAGGCGGTGATGGAGCACGGGTTCCCACACCGCGATGTCGAGCGCTGGCTGGCGTGCGGCCATCCCCGGGCGACGTTCTACGAGGAGATCTCGCGCAAGACCCGGCAGTGGGCGGGCGATAGCCGGGGCGATCGCTGGCATTCGGCCGATGCGTTGGCGATGGCCTACGCGCTGGAGCCGTCGGCCGCGCTGGAGGTGGTCGAACGGCCTTTGGCGGTGGAGCTGGCGGGCCACCACAGCCGCGGCGCAACAGTGGTGGACTGGCAGCGCCGCGGCGGCTCACCCGACAATGCCGCGATCCTGATGCGCTACGACCAGGCCCGGTTCGAGGCCCGCATCGAGGCCGCGCTGGCGGCGCGTTAGTCGTGCGCACAACGGGCTTGCGTCGCCCCGGGAACGGCCGCTATACTGCCGCGCTTCCCTCCGCATAATTGGTGAGTGCCAATGAAAGCCGGCATCCATCCTGAATACCGCGAAGTCGTGTTCCAGGACGTGACCAGCGACTTCCAGTTCCTGACCCGCTCGACCCTTGGCAGCAAGGAGTCGGTCAAGTGGGAGGACGGCAACGAGTACCCGTTGATCAAGGTCGACATCTCGTCGGCGTCGCACCCGTTCTACACGGGCAAGCACAAGATCATGGATACCGGCGGTCGCGTGGACAAGTTCCGCAAGCGCTACGCCAAGTAAGCGCAGTCACAAGCTGCATCCACGACGGTCGCCGCGAGGCGGCCGTCGTCGTTTCCGCCGCCCGGCCTTTGCGGGGAGGGCCGTGCCCCGGCCCGTCCTCCGCGGGAACGCTGTGTTGCGTCGTGCCACGGGGACCATGCGGTACGGCACTGTGCGATAATTGGGAGATCGCGGTGCGGTCCGCGTTCTTGTCCATCCCCCCTCCGTCCCCGACCGGTTCGCGGACGTGCAGACATGAGGAGTGCTTCGTGTCCGAAACATCTTCCAGCGCCCAGGCGACCCTTTCCGTCGGTGACAGCAGCGTCGAGCTGCCGGTCCAGCGTCCCACCATCGGCGCACCGTGCATCGACATCGGCAAGCTGCCCAAGGCCACCGGCCACTTCACCTACGACCCGGGCTTCACCGCGACGGCGAGCTGCAAGTCGGCAATCACCTACATCGACGGCGACGAGGGCGTGCTGCTGTACCGCGGCTACCCGATCGAACAGCTCGCCGAGCAGTCGAGCTTCCTCGAGGTGGCCTACCTGCTGATCAACGGCCAGCTGCCGGACCGCAACGAGTTCGCCTCGTTCGAGCACGAGGTCACGCATCACACGATGATGCACGAGGCCTTCAAGGGCTTCCTCGGCGGCTTCCGCCACGACGCCCACCCGATGGCGATGCTGGTCGGCATGCTCGGTTCGATGGCGAGCTTCTACCACAACGATCTCGACCTGGACGACCCGGAGCAGCGCCGCCTGGCCGCGATCCGCCTGATCGCCAAGGTGCCGACGATCGCCGCCGCCTGCTACCGCCACTCGGTCGGCTGGCCGCTGCGCTACCCGCGCAACAACCTCGACTACACCACGCGCTTCCTGCACATGCTGTACGAAGTGCCGAGCGAGCCGCTGGAGCTGAACCCGGTCGCCGCGAAAGCGATGGACCTGTTGTTCATCCTGCACGCCGACCATGAGCAGAATGCGTCGACCTCGACTGTGCGCCTGGTCGGCTCCACCGGTGCCAACCCGTACGTCTGCGTCGCCTCCGGCGTCGCGGCGCTCTGGGGACCTGCGCACGGTGGCGCCAACGAAGCCGTGCTCAAGATGCTCAACGAGATCGGCCGTCCGGAAAACGTGCAGTCGGCGATCGACAAGGCAAAGGACAAGGAGTCCGGCTTCCGCCTGATGGGCTTCGGCCACCGCGTCTACAAGAACTACGACCCGCGCGCTGCGCTGGTGCGCAAGATGACCCACGAGGTGCTCGGCCAGCTCGGCGTGAACGATCCGCTGCTCGACGTGGCGATGAAGCTCGAGGAAGCCGCGCTGAAGGACGACTACTTCGTCCAGCGCAAGCTCTATCCGAACGTCGATTTCTACAGCGGCATCATCTACAAGGCGCTCGGCATCCCGGTGGAGATGTTCACCGTGATGTTCGCCATTGCCCGGACCGCGGGCTGGGTCGCGCACTGGCTGGAGCAGCAGGACGACCCGGAGAACAAGATCGGCCGTCCGCGGCAGATCTACACCGGCTCGCCCAAGCGCGATTACGTCGGTATCGACGGCCGCTGACCGCACGCGACACCCGGTACACGGAAACGCCCCGCACTGCGGGGCGTTTTTCGTTCCGGGGCCGTGCGCGCATCAGCCGCCGTAGTCGTCGATCTCCTGCCGCGTCAGCAGCTCGCGCAGCTGCGTGGCGTTGGCGCGCTGCACCGGGCGCTCGTCGATCGCCGAGAGCGGCGCCTGCCTCAGCAGCAGGCAGGGCAGCACGGTCAGTTCGAACGCAAGGTCCTCGGCGGTGAACAACCACACCGGAAAGTCGCTGCTGCGCTCCCTGTCCAGCCGCAGGCGCCGCCCGCCGGCTTCGGCCGGGATGCCGCGCTCTTCGAGGAATCGCGGCACTGCGTCGGGATCGTCGCTGTGGACGAACAGCGTGACCGGGCTGCGCGCGTCGGCGGTGCCCTCCAGCACCGGTCCGACCAGCCGCGGATCGAACGGATCGAAGAAATCCAGGGCACGCAGCGCGGCTTCGCGCCGCCGGCGCAGCTCATCCTGGTGGTCGGGGCGGAACAGGCGCTGGTACTCGCGCAGCGCGTCCTCGATCTCACGGTTGCGCGGAAGCGAGGCGTCGTCGGAAATGCCGAGCCGCTGGGCAGCCTTGAGCTTGGCCTGGTGGTAGTCGCGCAGGCCGCCCTCGGCGATGAGGCGGGCGGCCTCGCCGGCGACCCGCTCACGGCGTTCACGGATGCGTGTCTGGGCATGGCGGGCATGGTGCCCCGCCATTTCCGCCTTGCCCTGGCTTGCCTGCTTGCGACGGGGCATAGCGACCTCCATCCGGGTGGACAGCATCGCGCCGGATGCCCGGCGCGTCCACGCTAGCACGCTCAGAAGATGTCGAACGTCTCCTCGGACTGGCGCGCGTCCGGGCCGTAGCTGTCGTACTCGGCATACGCCTGCATGCGTTCCAGGTCTTCGGTCTTGACCCACTCGGTGATGCCACCACCGCTCGCGGGCAGGAGGCTGCCGTTGGCCGCCACGCCGACCTCGACCATGCCGTCCGGCGGCAGGTTCTCGGCAACCGGACGGTCCTCCAGCGCAACCCGCATGAAGTCGATCCAGACCGGCAGCGCGGCCTTGCCGCCGTACTCGCCGCGACCAAGCGACTCGAAGTTGTCGCGACCGACCCACACCGTCGTCACCAGCCCGCCTCCGAGTCCCGAGAACCAGGCATCGCGATGCTCGTTGGTGGAACCGGTCTTGCCGCCCACGTCCTCGCGCCCGAGCACCTTGGCGCGGGTGCCGGTACCGCGCTGCACCACGTCACGCAGCATCGATTGGAGCTGGTAGGCAATGCGGCCGTCGATGGCACGCGGCGCGACCTTCATGTCGGCCGGCGGCTCGACCGGCGCGGCTTTCGCCTGCTGCTCGGCTGCCGCCGGTTCAGCCGGTTCAGCCGGTGCCGCGGCGGGCCCGAGGTTGAAGCCGCCGACGACCGTGCCGCCATTGGTATTGCCGGCCGCCTGGCGGCGCGCGCCGCCGCCGCCGCAGTACGGGCAGGCCGTGAGCGGGTTCTCCTCGAAGATCACCGCGCCGTCGCGGTCCTTCACCTGCTTGATCAGCCACGGCGTCACCCGGAAGCCGCCATTGGCGAACGCGGCGTATCCCCGCGCGATCGACAACGGGGTGAGCGATGCGGTGCCCAGCGACATCGAGAGGTTCGGCGGCAGCCGGTCCTCCTCGAACCCGAAGTGACTGATGTACTTGCGCGCGTAATCCACGCCGATCGCATCCAGCAGGCGCACCGACACCAGGTTGCGGGAGCGCACCAATGCCTCGCGCAGGCGCATCGGTCCGAGGAAACGGGCGTCGTCGTTCTGCGGCCGCCAGGTGTTGCCGGCGCGGTCACGGAACACCACCGGCGCATCGAGCACGATCGAGGCCGGGTTGAAGCCGCGCTCGAACGAGGCGGCATACAGGAATGGCTTGAAGCTGGAGCCGGGCTGCCGGGTCGCCTGGGTGGCGCGGTTGAACTTGCTGCCGGCAAAGCTGAAGCCGCCGGTCAACGCGCGCAGTGCGCCCGTGTCGGCTTCCATCGACACCAGTGCCGCCTGGGCGCGCGGGAGCTGGGTCAAGGCGTAGCGGGGCGTTCCCTCCTCGGCTGCGGCGCTGCCATCATCGGCTTCCGCTTCGTCGTCGATGCGGTGCACGCGCACGACGTCGCCGCGCTTGACCAGGCTGGCGGGGTTGCGGCCATTCCAGCCCTGGTCGCGCCCGAGCGTGAGCACCCGTCCGCTGCGCAGCACGACCGTCGCGGTGCCATCGCCGGTCTCCAGCACCAGCGCCGGCAGCATGTCGGTCTGGGTCGCGATCCCGCGCAGGCGTGCCTTGGCCGTCTCCGCGTCCTCGCCCTCGGCCAGTTCGAACTGCTGCTCGACGCCGTGCCAGCCGTGGCGGCTGTCGTAGGTCACCAGACCGTCGCGCACCGCCTGGTTGGCCGCGCGCTGCATCTCGGCGTCGATCGTGGTGACGACGTGGTAACCCTTGGTCATCGCCTCGGCGCCAAAGCGGTCGATCATCTCCTGGCGGACCATCTCTGCCACGTACGGGGCATAGAGCTGGATCGGTGGCTCGTGGGGTGTCGCGTGCATGGGCGCGCGCTGCGCCGCGGACTTCTCCGCATCGGTGATGAAGCCCAGCTCCGCCATCCGTTGCAGGATGTAGTCGCGCCGGATGCGCGCGCGCTCCGGGTTGCTGACCGGGTTGCCGCTGGAGGGGAACTTGGGAATGCCGGCAAGCGAGGCGATCTCATCGAGCGACAGCTCGGCCAGGTCCTTCCCGTAGTAGAACTCGGCGGCGGCAGTGACGCCGTAGGCGCGGTTGCCGAAGAAGCTGCGGTTGAGGTACAGCTCGAAGATCTGGTCCTTGCTGAGCTCGCGCTCCATCCGCCAGGCCAGCATCATCTCGGCGAACTTGCGGGTGTAGCTGTACTCGGTGCTCAGGAAGAACTGGCGCGCGACCTGCTGGGTGATGGTCGAGCCGCCGGGCACGCGTTCGTCATCAGTGGTCAGCAGCAACCATACCGCCCGGCCGACGCCGACGTAGTCCACGCCGCGGTGCTCGTAGAAGCGGTTGTCCTCGATCGCGATGAATGCCTGCTTCAGCCGCTCCGGTACCGCCGCGATCTCCACCGGATAGCGCCGGATCTCCCCGAACACCGCCATCAGGCGCCCATCGCTGGCATAGACGTACATCGGCTCCTGCATCTCGACGTCGTGCAGCGTCTCGACATCGGGCAGTTCCGGGGCGATCAGGTAATAGACTGTGCCGAGCGCGATCACGCATGCGACGGCCAGGCCGGCCGCGGCCAGGAGTGCCCAGCGCAGCAGGCGACGGAGTAGGGGCATCGAGCAGATCCGGATTGCGGGTGAGTGGGGTTGTGGAGTATAGAGGAGCGCGGGGACGACGCCGGCCGGGGAAACGAGTCGTTCGACCACCAGCGGCAGAAAGGAGCACTGGTGGGCAATTAGTGGATGGAATGGTTGCGGGGTCGTAAAAAGTCCGTTATCTAGGACGCGGCCACGGAAAGAGCGCTCAAGCGCCTGGTGGCAAGGGGAGATAACAGTGGGTGTCATTACCAAGAGCCAGCCGGCGCTCGTCGGCGTGGATATCAGTTCGACTGCGGTCAAGCTTCTGCAGCTGTCGCGGGCGGGCAACCGCTACCGCGTCGAGCATTACGCGGTGGAGCCGTTGCCGCCCAACGCGGTGGTCGAGAAGAACATCGTCGAGCCCGAAGCGGTCGGCGAAGCGATCAAGCGCGCGGTCGCGCGGTCCGGTACCCGGGCCAAGTACGCCGCCGCGGCGGTGGCCGGTTCGGCGGTGATCACGAAGGTGATCCCGATGTCGGCCGACCTGGAAGGCGACGACCTGGAAGCGCAGGTCGAGCTGGAAGCGGTCAACTACGTGCCGTACCCGATCGAGGAAGTGAACCTCGACTTCGAGGTGCTGGGCCCGGTGCCCGGCAGCAACGAGTCGGTGCAGGTCCTGCTGGCCGCCTCGCGCGCCGAGAACGTCGAGGTCCGCGCGTCGGCGCTGGAGATCGGCGGTTTGACGCCGAAGGTGATGGACGTGGAGGCGTTCGCGATCGAGAACGCGTTCGCGCTCCTCGCCGACCAGCTCAGCGCGCCGAAGGACGGCCTGGTCGCCCTGATCGATTCCGGGGCGACGATGACCACCCTCAACGTCATCCGCAACGGCCGCAGCCTCTACAGCCGCGAGCAGGTGTTTGGCGGCAAGCAGCTGACCGACGAGGTCATGCGCCGCTACAGCCTCAGCTACGAGGAAGCCGGCCTGGCCAAGCGCCAGGGCGGGTTGCCGGATACCTACGAAACCGAGGTGCTGGATCCGTTCAAGGAGGCGATGGTCCAGCAGATCAGCCGCCTGCTGCAGTTCTTCTACGCCGGCAGCGAGTACAACCGCGTCGACCAGATCGTCGTCGCCGGCGGCTGCGCGGCCATCCCGGGCATCGCCGGGATGATCGAGGAGCAGCTGGGCGTCCCGACCATGATCGCCAACCCGCTGGCCCACATGACCCTTGGTCCGCGCGTGCAGGCGCATGCCCTCGCCCAGGACGCGCCCGCCCTGCTGATCGCCTGCGGCCTGGCGCTGAGGAGCTTCGACTGATGGCACGGATCAACCTACTTCCGTGGCGTGCCGAGCGCCGCAAGCAGCGGCAGAAGGACGCCATGGTGATGCTGGCGCTCTCGGCGCTGGCGGCCGTGGTGCTGTCGTTCCTCATCGTCGGCTTCTACAACGGCCAGATCGACGGCCAGAACGAACGCAACAACTTCCTCAAGGCGCGCATTGCCGAGGTCGACACGCAGATCGCCGAGATCGACAAGCTCGACCAGCAGAAAGCGAAGCTGCTGGCGCGCAAGGAAGTCATCGAGAAGCTGCAGGCGAACCGCTCGCAGATGGTCCACCTGTTCGACTCGCTGGTCCGTACCATCCCCGACGGCGTGATGCTGACGTCGATCAAGCAGGACAACGAGATCCTGACCCTCGAGGGCCGCTCGCAGTCCAACGCCCGCGTCAGTACCTACATGCGCAACCTCGAAGGCTCCGGCTGGATGACCAACCCGGAGCTGGCGATCATCGAGGCCCGCGGCGAGGACAAGGGGCTGCCGTACGTGTTCAAGCTGCAGGTCAAGCTGGCCAACCCGAACGCGCCTCGTGACGAGGATGGCGATGGCATCCCGGACCCGCTGCCGGTTGACACCGAGGTCGCGCCGGTCGCGACGGACGTTGAAGCCGCGCCCGCCGCCATGTCGGAGATGCCCGCCGATACCGTGACGGCACCCGCCGCCGAAGGTGCGGAAGGTGGCGCGGTCGAGGCCGGTGACGCCGCGGAAGTTCCCGCGACCGAGGAGGCCGCGTCGTGAGCAAGAAGATCAACATCAAAGAGCTGGACTTCAACAACATCGGCGGCTGGCCGCAGCAGGCCAAGATCGGCCTGTGCGTGATCATCGGCATCGTGATCGTGGGCCTGGCCTGGTGGGTGTTCGTGCGCGACCAGCGCGAACAGCTCGCCGGCCTGGAGCGCACCGAGACCGAGCTGCGCGCCGAGTTCGAGACCAAACAGGGCCGCGCCTCCAACCTCGAGCCGCTGAAGCAGCAGCTCGCGCAGATGGAGCAGCAGTTGCAGCAGATGCTGCGGCAGCTGCCGAGCAAGACCGAGATGCCCGACCTGATCGTCGACATCTCCCAGACCGCGCTCGCCACCGGCATCAGCAACGAGCTGTTCCAGCCCGGTCCGGAGCAGCCCAAGGAGTTCTACGCCGAGAAGCCGATCGCGCTGCGCATGGTGGGCACCTACCACCAGTTCGGCGGGTTCGTCAGCGGCGTCGCCTCGTTGCCGCGGGTGGTGATCATGACGATGCACGACATCTCGCTGAAGCCGCGTGGCGAAGGCAAGGGCGTCGGCATCACGGCCAACGCTCCGCTGGAACTTGCGGGCACGGTGAAGACCTACCGCTACCTCGACGAGGAAGAAATCGCCGAGTCGACCGCGGCGCAGACCGGCAAGGAGGGGACCTGAGATGCGTGAGCTGACCGTTCGCGGCGGTGCATCGATGCCCCGCCTGATGCTGGCCTCTGCGGTGCTCGTGTTGCTGGCGGGCTGCTCGCGCGGCGTGACCAGCACCCCGGGCGAGGCGCCCAACCTCGAGAGCTTCGTGGCCGAGGTCAAGGCGCGTCCTGCGCCGCCGCTGGATCCGCTGCCGGTGATGCAGCAGTTCGAAACATTCGAGTACGCCGCCCAGGGGCTGCGTGACCCGTTCAGCAATGCGTTCACCGACCGCAGCAACGGCAGCGGTCCGCGCCCGGACTCCGACCGTCGCAAGCAGACGCTCGAGCAGTTCCCGCTGGACAGCCTCGACATGGTCGGTACGCTGGGCCGCGGCAACAGCGTCGTGGCACTGGTGATGGCGCCCGACAAGGTGACTTACCGCGTGCAGCCTGGCGCGTACATGGGGCAGAGCGACGGTCGCGTGACCGGCGTGTTCGAAGATCGTATCGAGTTGGTTGAACTGGTTCCGGACGGGGCGGGGGGTTGGCTGGAACGGCCGGCCACCGTCGTGTTGGAAGATCAATAAGGATTGGGGGATAGCACCGATGACCGTTTTCAAAGCCACTCGAGCGCTGCCTGCCCGGCGCCCCCTGTCCCGGGCGCTCGCGCGTACCGCCGGTTGCGGCCTGCTGCTTGGGGCGGTCGCCGCCTTCAGTGGTGTCCAGGCCGCATCGCCGGACGCCGCGGGCGGGACGTTCACGCCGACCTTCATCACGCAGATGGCGCCTGCCACCAGCCCGGACCCGGCCAAGCAGTTGCCGGGCACCATCTCGGTGTCGGATATCGACTTCAAGCGGGGTGACGGTGGCGCCGGCCGGCTGATCCTGCGCTTCACCGGCGAAGGTGCCGCCCCTGACCTGCAGACCCAGGGATCGCGCGTCGTCATCGACGTGGCAAACGCCTCGATCCCGGCCTCGCTGCAGAAGCCGATCAACGTGTCCGACTTCGCCACGCCGGTCGAGCAGATCGACGCGCGCAGCGCCGGTGGTGGCACCACGCTGGTGCTCAACACCGAAGGCGCGTTCGAGTCGATGGCCTACCAGACGGGCAACGAGTACATCGTCGAGATCGTGCCGCGCGCACCGGCGGCGGTGGCACGGACCGACAGCGGCGGCAACGCCGCGATGGGCCAGACCATCTCCACCACGAGCGACAGCCGCAGCTACGCGGGTCGTCCGGTCACGTTCAACTTCCAGGACGTGCCGGTGCGCACCGTGCTGCAGCTGATCGCCGAGGAGTCGGGGCTGAACATCGTCGCCTCCGACACCGTCACCGGCAACGTCACCCTGCGGCTGGTCAACGTGCCCTGGGACCAGGCGCTGGACATCGTCCTGCAGGCCAAGGGCCTGGACAAGCGACGCAGCGGCAACGTTGTCTGGATCGCGCCGCAGTCGGAGATCGCCCAGTACGAGCAGGACAAGGAAGATGCACGAATCGCGCTTTCCAACCGCGTCGAGCTGGTCACCGAGTACATCCAGATCAACTACCACAACGCCGCCCAGATCTATAAGGCGCTGACCGAGGCCAAGGGTGTCGGCGGCTCGGGCGGCGGCGGCCAGGGTGGTCAGGGCTCCAATGTCGACACTGGCTTCCTTTCGCCGCGTGGCCGCCTGGTGGCCGACGAACGCACCAATACCCTCATGATCAGCGACACGCCCAAGAAGGTCGCCGAGATGAAGGAGCTGATCCGCGTGATCGACCGCCCGGTCGACCAGGTGGTGATCGAGGCGCGCGTGGTCGTGGCGACCGAGAGCTTCATGCGTGAGCTGGGTGCGCGGTTCGGCCTGACCGGCACCAAGGACAACGTCGCCTTCGGCGGCAACCTCGAGTCCAACCGGCTGAACCTCAACGACACCACCCAGATCACCCGCGGCCTGATGACCGACCTGGCGGTGACCAACCCGGCCGGCGCGGTCGCACTGTCGATCCTCAACGCGGGCTACCTGCTCGACGTCGAGTTGTCGGCGATGCAGACGCAGGGCCGTGGCGAGGTGATTTCGAACCCGCGCATCGTGACCAGCAACCAGCGCGAGGCGGTGATCCGCCAGGGCCAGGAAGTCGGCTACGTGACCATCCAGCCTGCGCAGGCCGGTGGCGTCGCCACTCCGAGCGTGCAGTTCAAGGAAGTGCTGCTGGAGATGCGGGTCACCCCGACCATCACCAACGACGGCCGCGTGTTCCTCAACCTCAACGTCAAGAAGGATGAGATCGAGGGCTTCATCGACACCTCGATCGGCGACGTGCCGCAGATCAGCACCCGGTCGGTCAACACCGCGGTGCTGGTCGAGGACGGCCAGACCGTGGTGGTCGGTGGCGTCTACGAGTTCCGCGAGCGCGACGACGTCAGTAAGGTTCCGTTCCTGGGCGACATCCCCTTCCTGGGCAACCTGTTCAAGAAGAAGGGCCGCTCCAAGGAGAAGGCCGAGCTGCTGATCTTCGTGACGCCGAAGGTGCTCGAGGTCGCGCAGCGCAACCACCGCTGACCGCTGCGGACCGTGATCGGAACGGGGCCTTCGGGCCCCGTTTTCGTTGTGGGCGCGTTGGCCCCGCGCACGTGCCGGCCGTCGCGGAAGCTGAATCCCGGTCGCGCCTGACTGAACCCCGGCGGCTGAGTTGGGTCAAACTCGGGTCGTTCCCCACCCGAGGTTATCCATGGACGAGATTGCGACGCCGGGCTCGCCGCATGCCGGCGCTGCCGTGCCGGCCGCCGACGACCATGCGCGACTGCACGCCGCGTTCGGTCACCTGCGTGACGAGCTGGCTGGCGAGATTGTCGGGCAGTCGGCGCTGATCGAGCGATTGCTGATCGCCCTTCTGGCCGACGGCCACCTGCTGGTCGAGGGCGCACCGGGGCTGGCCAAGACCAGCGCGATCCGGGCGCTGGCCGCGCGGCTGGAAGCCGACTTCGCCCGTGTCCAGTTCACCCCCGACCTGCTACCCGCCGACCTCACCGGCACCGAGGTCTGGCGCCCGCAGGATGGCCGCTTCGAGTTCCAGCCGGGACCGATCTTCCACCCGATCCTGCTCGCCGACGAGATCAATCGCGCGCCGGCCAAGGTGCAGTCGGCCCTGCTCGAGGCGATGGGCGAACGCCAGGTCACCGTCGGCCGCGCGACCTATCCGCTACCGCCGCTTTTCCTGGTGATGGCGACACAGAATCCGATCGAGCAGGAGGGCACGTTCCCGCTGCCCGAGGCGCAGCTCGACCGGTTCCTGATGCACGTCCGGATCGGATATCCCGACGCCGGAGCCGAAACCGAGATCCTCCGCCTGGCGCGCGAGCGTGCACGCGACGCGATGCGCCCGGTGGCCACGCCTAGTTTGCGGCTCACCCAGGACGATGTGTTCGCTGCCCGCGCGGCGGTGCTGGACCTGCATGTCGCGCCGGCGGTGGAGCGCTACCTGGTGGAGCTGGTGCTGGCCTCCCGCGATGCGGCCCGGTACGACGCGGCGCTTGCGCAGCGCATCGCGTGGGGAGCAAGCCCGCGCGGGTCGATCGCGCTGGAGCGGTGTGCCCGCGCGCACGCCTGGCTGGCTGGGCGCGACTACGTGAACCCCGACGACGTCCGGGCGGTTGCACCGGACGTGCTGCGCCACCGCATCCTGCCCAGTTACGAAGCGACAGCCGAAGGTTGGGACGGCGCGCGCCTGGTGGACGAGCTGCTGGCCCGGGTGCCGCTGCCATGACGCTTCGTCACCGCCGGGGTGGAGGCGCGGCGTGAGCGACGGCATCACCCCGACGCTCGCCGAACTGGTCGGCCTCCGTGCGCTGGCCGGCGGACGCCGCCAGGCACGGCTGGGCCGCCACGGCACCGCGGGCCA
>NZ_JBJXHK010000024.1:0-39155 GCF_046638635.1 Lysobacter zhanggongensis | reverse complement strand
GGCTCGGCCGCCAGCACGCGCGCGGCGGCTGCGAGGAAGTCGCCGGCCAGCCGCTCGATCTCGCCGACCCGCGAACCCGGCAGCACCGCCAGCAGCGGGCGCGCGGGATCCAGGCGGAGTTCTTCGCGGGCAGCCGCACGGTCGGGCTCGAGCGGCATCGCATCCGCCAGCGGGTGGCCCACGAAACGCGCGTCGACGCCATGGCGCTGGTAGATCGGTGGCTCCATCGGGAACAGGCACAGCACCCGGTCCGCGCTGAGGCCGATCTTTTCCGCACGCTTCTCCCGCCAGGCCCAAACCGACGGGCTGACGTAGTGCACCGTGCGTGGCAGGCCGTTGGTGCCGCGGCGCTGCTTCAACCAGCGCTCGACGCCGAGGTTGAAGTCCGGTGCGTCGATGCCGATGAACACGTCGGGTTGCCAGTCCAGCAGGCGCTGGCGCAACTCGCGGCGCAGCAGCAGCAGGCGGGGAAGGTGCCGCAGGACTTCCGACAGGCCCATCACGGCCAGTTCGGAGGCGTCGAACCAGGTCTCGGTACAGGCGGCCCGCATCGCGTCGCCGCCAATGCCGACGAAGTGCGCGTTCGGCCAGCGGCGCCGCAGCTGCTCGACCAGCCCGGCGCCCAGCAGGTCGCCGGAGGCTTCGCCCGCGACCAGCGCAATGCGCATCGGGCGGGTCCGGAAGGGGTCGTCGGGGAAGTCCACGGCGTCAGCGCAACAGCGGGCGCTCGCCGGCGTCGATGAAATCGAGCAGGGCGCGGATGTCCGGGCTTTCGCCCGCCATGTCGGCCAGCTTCACCCGGGCCTCGTCGAGCGAGCCACCCGCGACGTAGAGCGCGCGGTAGGCGCGCTTGATGGCGCTGATGCGGTCGGGGTCGAACCCGCGGCGCTTGAGGCCTTCGCTGTTGATCCCGCGCGGCCGGCCGTAGCTTTCCTGCGCGACCATCACGAACGGCGGCACGTCGCCGTTGACGAACGCGCCCATGCCGATGAAGGCGTGCGCGCCGATCCGGCAGAACTGGTGGATGCCGACGAAGCCGCTGAGGATCACGTGGTCCCCGATCTCGACGTGGCCGGCCAGCGTGGCGTTGTTGGAGAACACGCAATGGTTGCCGACAACGCAGTCATGGGCGACGTGGGTGTAGGCCAACAACCAGTTGTCGTCGCCGATGCGGGTGCAGCCACCGCCGGCACCGGTACCACGGTTGATCGTGACGAACTCGCGGATGGTGTTGCGGTCGCCGATGGCCAGTTCGACCCGCTCGCCGCCGTACTTCTTGTCCTGCGGGTCGCCGCCGAGCGCGGCGTGGCCGAGGATGCGGTTGTCGCGTCCGATGCGGGTCGGGCCGTGGATGCTGCAGTGCGGCCCCACCACCGTGCCGTCGCCGATCTCCACTTCGGTGCCGATGTAACTGAAGGCACCCACGCGCACGCCGGTTCCCAGCCGGGCACCCGGCTCGACGACGGCGCTCGGATGGACGACGGCCTGGCTCATGCTTCGTTGACGACCTCGGCGCAGAGGATGTCGGCGCAGGCGACCTGTTCGCCGTCCACGCGCGCGATGCCCTGGTAAAGCGCCATGTTGCGGATGGTGCGCTTGAGGATCACCTCCAGCTCGAGCTTGTCGCCCGGCACCACCATCTTGCTGAACTTCGCGCCGTCCACCTTGACCAGGTAGAACAGCTTGCCGTCGCTTTCCCCGCCGGTGGACAGCTGGGTCAGCAGGCCGCCCGCCTGTGCCAGCGCCTCGATCACCAGCACGCCGGGCATCACCGGACGGCCCGGGAAGTGGCCGTTGAAGAAGTTCTCGTTCGCGGTGACGTTCTTGTAGGCCAGCACGCGCTTGTTGGGTTCGAGCTCGACGACGCGGTCGACCAGCAGGAACGGGTAGCGGTGCGGCAGCAGCGCGTGGATGGTGGGGACGTCGATCGGCAGTTTCACTAGGTCGGTTTTCCTTGCTTGCGGGCCCGTCGGGACGGGCCGCCTTCCATTTCAGTCACCGCGCCCGCGCCACTGGCGGACGAGGCTGTCGAGCTGCTTGAAGCGCGCTGCGTTCTTGCGCCAGCTGCGATTGTCCATCAGGCCGGTCCCGGAAGAGTACTCGCCCGGTTCGCGGATCGAGCTGCTGACCAGGCTCATCGCGGTGATGACCACGCGGTCGCAGACCTCCAGGTGGCCGAGGATGCCGGCGCCGCCGCCGATCAGGCAGTAGCGTCCGATGCGCGCGCTGCCGGCCACCGCGGTGCAGCCCGCCATCGCCGTGTGTGCGCCGATGCGGACGTTGTGGCCGATCTGGATCTGGTTGTCGAGGCGGACGTCCTCTTCGAGCACGGTGTCCTCGATCGCACCGCGGTCGATGCAGGTGTTGGCCCCGATCTCGCAGTCGTCGCCGATCACCACGCCGCCGTGCTGCGGCACCTTGAGCCAGCGCCCCGCGTCCATCGCCAGGCCGAAGCCGTCCGCGCCGAGCACCGCACCGGGATGGATCCGCACGCGCTGGCCCAGCCGCACGCGGGTAACCAGGGTGACGCGGGCGATCAGTTCGCTGCCGGCACCAACCACGCAGTCATCGCCGATGACGCAACCCGGACCCAGCACCGCGCCGGCTTCGACCCGGCTGCGCGCGCCGATGCTGACGAAGGCGCCGACATGGGCATCGGCGGCCACGGTCGCGGTCGGGTCGATGTCGGCCGACGGGTGGGTGCCCGCCGGGCGCACCGGTACCGGTTCGAACAACGCGGAGATCTTCGCGAAGGCCGCGTACGGATCGGCGGCGACCAGCGCGGTTCCGGTGTATCCGTCCGCGTCCGCCTCGCGCATGACCACGGCACCGGCGGCGGTCGATGCCAGCTGGCTGCGGTAGCGCGGATTGGCGAGGAAGGCGAGTTGCCCGGCGCCGGCGCCGGCGAGCGTGCCGACGCCTTCTAGCTGCACTCCACCGTCACCGCGCAGCCCGAGCGAGAAGCGTTCGGCCAGCTCGGTGGCGGTGAAGATGGCGGTAGCGCGGGTCACGACGGCGTCCGGCGCCGTCAGAACGTGCCGCCGAAGGTGAACTGCAGGCGCTCCAGGTCGTCCCCCTCTTCCTTACGGAAGGGGTAGGCGTAGCTGATCGAGATCGGGCCCATCGGCGAGCGCCACATCAGCGCCACGCCGGTGGATGCGCGCAGTTCGCCGGCGTCCCAGGTGTCGAAGTCGCGGTAGACGTTGCCGACGTCAACGAACGCCGACACGCGCGCCGCGGTGCTGTCGATCAGGGTCGGGAAGAACATCTCCAGCGAGCCGGTGGTCTTGAACGCGCCGCCGATCGGCTGCAGGTAGTTGCTGCCCGCGGCGGCCTCCTTCGGACCCAGCGTGTTGTCGGTGAAACCGCGCACCGAGCGCACGCCGCCGGCGTAGAAGTTTTCGAAGAACGGCAGGCCGTCGGCGGTGATCGTCTCGACGAAGTCCGGCGAATCGGTCAGGCACGGCTCGGTCGGGTCCGGGCCTGGCACGAACACCGGCGGGGTATCCGGATCGCCGTCGGTATCGACCACGCTGCCGCCGGTGAAGCAGACGTTGCGTACGAACTCGTCGCCGTAGCTGTCGCCGTAGCCCAGGTCGGTGCGCGTGTTGAGTACCAGGTGGCGCGACAGCGGCCAGAACTTGGAGAAGCTGTAGTTGAGCTTGTAGTACTCGACCGTCGAGCCCGGCAGGGTCGCCTCGAGCCAGACGCGCTGGTTGGTGCCGCGGGTCGGGGTGAGCGCGCTGTTGAGCGTGTTACGGCCCCAGCCGATCTCGCCGCGCCAGGCGTGGAACGTGCGCTGGCCGATGGCGTCGATGTAGTCCACCAGCGAGTCCGGCGTGCGGCCGCGGAAGGCGAAGATCTGGTTGCTGTCGATGCCCAGCAGCGCGGTGATGCTGTCGGTCTCGGTGATCGGCACGCCCAGTACCACCTGGCCAACGCCGCTGGTGGACGAGTACTGCGCGGTGTTGAAGTCGGAGTTGTCGAACTCGCTCCAGCGCAGGTTGTAGCCCAGCGAGACGCCGTTGTCGGTGAAGTAGGGGTTGAGGAACGAGAAGTCGTAGCGCTGCAGGTACGCATTGCGCTGCGCCTGCACCGCGATGCGGTTGCCGCTGCCCAGGAAGTTGTTCTGCGACAGCTGGATCTGGGTGCTCAGGCCGGTCAGCGCGGAATAGCCCAGGCCGAACACGAAGCTGCCCGCGGCGACCTCGTTGACGGTGTAGACCACGTCCACCTGGTCGTGCGTGCCCGCCACCGGCTGGGTCTCGACGTCGACCGTGTCGAAATAGCCCAGGCCCTGCAGGCGGATCTTGGAGCGGTCGATCGCGGCCTGCGAGTACCAGCTGCCCTCGAACTGGCGCATCTCGCGGCGCAGCACCTCGTCGGCGGTGCGGCTGTTGCCCTTGAACACCACCCGGCGCACGTTGACGCGCGGGCCCGGCACCACCTGCATGTTGATGCCGACGGTCTTGTCCTCGCGGTTCACGTCGGGGATCGGGTTGACCTGTGCGAACGCGTAGCCGACGTTGCCGAGGGTGGCGGTGATCGCATCGGAGCTGATCTCGAGCAGGCGGCGCGAGAAGATCTGGTCGGGCTTGACCAGCACCATGTTCTCGATCTCCTCCTTCGGCAGGACCGTATCGCCGGTCACCGTCACGCTGGACACCTTGTACTGGTCACCTTCGGTCACGCCGGCGGTGATGAACATGTCCTGCTTGTCGGGGCTGATCGAGACCTGGGTGGAGTCGATGGCGAAGTCGACGTAGCCGCGGTCGAGGTAGAAGTTGTTGAGCTTTTCCAGGTCGCCGGAGAGCTTCTCGCGCGAGTACTGGTCGTCGCGGCGGTACCAGCTCATCCAGTTGTGCTCGCCCGACTCCCAGGTGTCCAGGATCTCCTCGTCCTCGAACAGCTCGTTGCCGACCAGGTTGATGTGCTGGATGCGGGCGGCCTTGCCTTCCTTGACGGCGATTGCGACGTCCACGCGGTTGCGCGGCAGCGTCGTCACCGTGGGGGTGATCGCGACGTTGTACTTGCCGCGGTTGTTGTACTGGCGGGTCAGCTCCTGGGTCACGCGGTCCAGGCTCAGCCGGTCGAAGGTGTTGCCCTCCGTCAGGCCGATGTCGGCCAGGCCCTTCATCAGGTCCTCGGTCTTGATGTCCTTGTTGCCGCTCAGGGTCAGCTTGTTGATCGCCGGCCGCTCGGTCACGGTGACCACCAGGATGTTGCCCTGGTGCCCGATCCGCACGTCCTCGAAGAAACCGGTCTTGTAGAGCGCGCGGATCGCGTCGCCGACCTGGCCCTGGTCGACCGTGTCGCCCCGCTCGATCGGCAGGTAGGTGAAGACGGTGCCGGCGGAAATGCGCTGCAGGCCGTCGACACGGATGTCGCCCACCGTGAACGGGGCAACCGGGGCGGCCGTGGCCGTCTGTGCCAGCACAGGCAATGCCGGGGCGGTCGAGAGCGCCGAGGCGAGGGCGAGGGCAAGCAGGCGGCGATTGGTGGGTCGCGTCATCATCACGTCCGGTTGGGTTCTGCGGCGCCCGCGTGGTGCAGGTGCCGGGCAGAGGCGGGGCGGGTGGGTCTCAGGCGGGTGGGGCCCGGGTAAAAGGCACGTTCGACGGGCATGGCGTCAGCGCATCAGGTTGTTGACGATGTCGTTGTAGAACGCCAGGCCCATCAGCCCGACGATCAGCACCAGGCCCACGTACTGCCCGACAGCCATCGTCCGCTCGCTGACCGGGCTGCCCTTGACCAGCTCGATAAGGTAATACAGCAGGTGACCGCCGTCCAAGATCGGGATCGGCAGCAGGTTGAGGATGCCCAGGCTGAGCGACAGCATCGCCAGCAGCGACAGGTACCAGGCCGGGCCCTGGTCGGCGTAGGCATTGGCCGCCCGGGCGATCGTTATCGGGCCGGCGACGGTGTTCTCGACCTCGACCCGGCCGGTGAAGGCACGGCCGATCATGGAGACCAGTTCCCCGGCCTGGTGCACGGTTTCACGCAGGGCGGCCGGGATGGCGGCGACCGGCCCGTGGCGCAGCTCGGCGTCCATCTCGGGCATGTCGGGCCGCACCGAACTCACGCCGAGCGCCCAGTACGGTTCGCCGCCGTCCTCGGGGGTGATGCGGGTGGGCGTCAGCTCCAGTGCCAGCCGGTCGCCGTCGCGCTCGACCTCGACCATCGCCGGGCCGTCGCGATCGCCAAGTTGCTGGACCATCGGGCCGATGTCGTTCCACGACTGCACCGGCTGGCCGTCGATCGCGGTGATCCGGTCGCCTTCGGCCAGCACGCCCCATGCCGCGGTATCGGGGGCCACCCGGCCGATCACCGGCGGGACCAGCATGTGGCGCGGCGTCAGTCCGATCTCGGCGATCGCGCGGCGCTCGTCGAACCGGGCCGGCAGCGCGGACAGCGCCAGCATGCGCCGGGCGGGGGTGTCATTGGCGGTCAGGACCCGCAGCTCGACGTCGGCCCGGTCCAGCGCGGCGGGTAGCAGCGCAAGTTGCAGATCGCTCCAGGTGGGGGTCTCGCGCTCGCCCACGGCCAGCACGCGGTCGCCACGCTGAAGGCCGGCTTCGGCCGCGATGCCGTTGGCGTCACCCACCACCGGGGCATAGTCCGGACGGCCGATCACGAACATCGCCCACAGCAGCGCAATGCAGAGCAGCAGGTTGGCGATGGGGCCGGCGGCGACGATCGCGATCCGCTTCCACACCGACTTGCGGTTGAAGGCCTGGTCGAGCTGGCCGGCGGGGACGTCGCCCTCGCGCTCGTCCAGCATCTTGACGTAACCACCCAGCGGGATCGCCGCGACCACGTATTCGGTGCCGTCGCGTCCCCGGCGTGACCACAGCGGTCGGCCGAAGCCGACCGAGAACCGCAGCACCCGGACCCCGCAGCGCCGTGCCACCCAGTAGTGGCCGAACTCGTGGAAAGTCACCAGCACGCCGAGGCTGACGATCAGCCACCAGATCGATCCAAGCAACTCAGACATGCCGTGGGTCCTGGTGGGAGGAGGGGAGGGTCATGCGCTCGACCTGTCGTCGACCGCACGGCTTGCATGGCGCCGCGCGGCGGCGTCGGCGTCGTGCAGGGCGTCCAGTGAGACCGCGGGAATGGCCGGAAGTGCCGCGAGGGTGTCCTCGACGATCGCAGGGATCGACAGGAAACCCACCCGGCGCTGAAGAAACGCTGAAACAGCAACTTCGTTGGCGGCGTTGAGGACCGCCGGCGCGGTGCCGCCGGCGGCCAGCGCGTCGAAGGCCAGCCGCAGNAGTGCCGCGAGGGTGTCCTCGACGATCGCAGGGATCGACAGGAAACCCACCCGGCGCTGAAGAAACGCTGAAACAGCAACTTCGTTGGCGGCGTTGAGGACCGCCGGCGCGGTGCCGCCGGCGGCCAGCGCGTCGAAGGCCAGCCGCAGACAGGGGAAGGCGTCCAGATCCGGCGGTTCGAATTCGAGGCGCCCGCCCTCGGCCAGCAGGTCCAGCCCGCCGACGCCCGAGGCGATGCGCTGCGGCCAGGCGAACCCGACCGCCAGCGCGGTGCGCATGTCCGGCAGGCCAAGCTGGGCCAGGGTCGAGCCGTCGACGAATTCCACCAGCGAGTGGACCAGGCTCTGCGGATGCACGAGGACCTGGATCCGGTCGCCGTCGACGTCGAACAGGTGGTGGGCCTCGATCACCTCGAGCCCCTTGTTCATGAGGGTGGCCGAGTCGACCGAAATCTTCGGGCCCATCGACCACTTCGGATGTGCCACGGCCTGCTCGACCGTCACGTCCCGCAGCGATGCCCGGCTGCGGCCGCGAAACGGCCCGCCCGAGGCGGTCAGGATGATCCGCGCCAGGCCGTCGCGCGCGGGCGCATCGGGCAGGCACTGGAAGATCGCGTTGTGCTCGCTGTCGATCGGGACGATCGTTGCGCCGCCTTCGCGCGCGGCCGCCATCAGCAGTTCGCCGGCAAGCACCAGCGATTCCTTGTTGGCCAGCAGCAGGCGCTTGCCGGCGCGGGCCGAGGCCAGCGTCGACGGCAGGCCGGCGGCCCCGACGATGGCGGCGACCACGGTGTCGCAGGCGTCGCCGCCAATCAGTTCGACCAGCGCGGCATCGCCCGCGTGGGCAATGGTGGAAAGCCCGGCGCCCCGCAGCCGGTCGCGAAGGCGGCCGAGCAGGGCCTCGTCGGCGATCACTGCGTGCTCGGGGCGGTGCTGGCGGCACAACTCCACGAGGGCGTCGACCTGGCGGCCGGCGGCGAGCACAGTGGCCCGCAACGCGGTGGGATGGCGCGCGATCACGTCCAGCGCCGAGGCGCCGATCGACCCCGTGGCGCCGAGGACGGCAACCCGTTTCATGCTCAGAAGCCCAGCAGCGCCTTGCCCAGCGCGAAGGCGGGCAACGCCGCGAGGACACCGTCGAGACGGTCGAGGATCCCGCCGTGGCCGGGGATCAGGTGTCCTGAGTCCTTAACACCGGCGTGGCGCTTGAGCAGGCTCTCGAACAGGTCGCCGACCACCGAGAACAGGCCCGCGGCCAGCGACACCAGCGCGACCGCCGGCAACTGGGCGACGCCGGCGCCGGCGATCAGGCTGAAGCCGATACCGGCCGCTACGGCGGCGAGCATGCCGCCGGCCAGGCCTTCGACGGTCTTGTTCGGGCTGATGCGCGGTGCCAGCTTGCGGCCCTTGAACAACTTGCCGCCGAACTTGCGGCCGGTGAAGTAGGCCCCCGTGTCGGCCGCCCAGACCACCGCAAGGGCGGTCAGCAGCCAGCGGTGGCCATTGGGCTCGCCGGCGTGGATCCACGCCAGTGCACACCAGGCCGGGATGATGCTGAGCGCACCGGCGGCCAGCTTGAACACGCGTGCGTAGGTCTCATGGTCGCTGGCGAACGTGTAGCGACCCAGCCAGGCGAGCGCCAGCAACCACCAGATCACGCCGACCACGGTCATCAGCTGGAACAGCACGAAGCTGAAGCCGGTTGTCGATCGCGATGCCCAGACCAGCGCCACCATCACCGCCAGGTGGGCGACCAGCAGCACGGTGCGAGCGAGGGTGTCCTCGATCTCGGCCAGGTCGAACCACTCCCACAGGCCCAGCAGGAACACCACCGCGACCAGCATCATCATCCAGTCGGTCGGCAGCAGCAGGATCGCGAGGATCGCGAGCGGGGCCATCACCAGTGCGGCGAGGGTACGGGTGCGGGTCATTCGGGAGTCTCGTCGGGAGCGGCCAACTGCGCGCCGGTCAGGCCGAAGCGGCGTTCGCGGCCGCTGTAGTCGTCGATCGCGCGTTGCAGTGTCGCCGCATCCAGCTCGGGCCACAACAGATCGGTGAACCACAGTTCGGTATAGGCGAGTTGCCACAGCAGGAAATTGCTGATCCGCGTCTCGCCACCGGTGCGGATGAACAGGTCGGGCGCGGGGAGGTCGGACAGCGTGATGCGCCCGCCGAGGGTCTGCTCGTCGATCTGCTCCGGCCGCAGCTTGCCGTCGGCCACGTCCTGGGCGAGCAGGCGGGCGGCGCGGGCGATGTCCCAGCGCCCGCCGTAGCTGGCGGCGACCACCAGGTGCAGCTTCGCGTTGCCGGCTGTCTGCGCCTCGGCAGCGTCCATGCGGGCGACGATCGCGTCGCTGAAGCGCTCGCGCTCCCCGATGAATCGGACGCGCACGCCGCGGCGGTCGAGCTCGTCGACCTCGCGTTCGAGCGCGCCCATGAACAGCTTCATCAGCGCGCCGACCTCATCCTCCGGCCGCCCCCAGTTCTCGCTGGAAAACGCGAACAGGGTCAGGACCTCGATGCCCTTGGCCAGGCAGAAGTCGACGCAGACGTTGACCGCGCGGGCCCCGGCGCGGTGGCCGATCACACGCGGCCGACGCCGGCGCTGCGCCCACCGCCCGTTGCCATCCATGATGACGGCCAGGTGGCGCGGGATTCGCGCGGCGGAACCGGTTTCGGAAGACATGGCCTGGGCGGGCGAAAGTGTCGCCGCTGCCATCAGACGGCCATCAACTCCTGCTCCTTGGCCTTGACCACCTCGTCGACGTTCTTGATGCCGTCGTCGGTCAGCTTCTGGATTTCCGTCTCGCTGCGGGCGGCGTCGTCCTCGGAGATGAGCTTCTCCTTGAGCAGCTCCTTGACCTGGTGGTTCGCGTCGCGGCGGATGTTGCGGATCGCGACCTTGGCGTTCTCGCCTTCGCCGTGCACGTGCTTGGACAGCTCCTTGCGGCGCTCCTCGGTCAGGGCGGGCAGGTTGATCCGGATCACGGTGCCGGCGGTATTCGGGGTCAGGCCGAGGTCGGAGTTGATGATCGCCTTCTCCACCGCGGAGACCATCTGCTTCTCCCACGGGGTGATGGTGAGCGAGCGGGCGTCGGTGACGGCCACGCTGGCGACCTGGGTCAGCGGCATGTCCGACCCGTAGTAGTTGACCTTCAGGTGGTCGACCAGTGCGGTCGAAGCGCGGCCGGTGCGGACCTTGGTCAGGTCGTGGCGCAGCGACTCGACGCTCTTGTTCATGCGGGTCTGGGCGTCTTTCTTGATCTCGTCGAGCATTGCCGGCTCCGGTCTCGTGCGGTAATCGCGGGGAGTATAGCGGAGCCCCGCGCCCGACCCATTGCTAATGGCCGTGCGGCGCGCGGTCGTGGCGATCGTGCTCGCAGGCGGTGCCGTGCTCGATCTGCAGGGTCGGATGGTTGATGCCGAAGCGCTGGTCGAGCGCCAGGTTGACCCGATCGATGAAGGCATCGTGGTCGTGAGCGTCCGGGCGGACCAGGTGCGCGGTCATCGCGATCTCGCCGGCCCCCAGCGACCAGATATGCAGGTGGTGGACGGCGCTGACGCCGGGCTGCCCCGCAAGGAAACCGCGCACCGCCTCCTGGTCGATCGAGCGCGGCACGGCGTCCATGGCGGCGTTGAAGCTCTCGCGCAGCAAGCCGAACGCGCTGGCCGCGACCACCAGCCCGATCAGCAGTGCGATCATCGGATCCAGCCAGGCCCAACCCAACCACAGCATGCCGGTGCCCGCGAGTACCGCGGCAAGTGAGACCCCGGCGTCGGCCATCAGGTGGAGGAACGCGCCGCGACGATTGAGGTCGTGGTCATGCCCGTCACGCACGAACCAGGCCGATCCCAGGTTGACCGCGATGCCAAGCAACGCCACCAGGATCACCGGCCACGCCGGGATTTCGGGCGGTGCGTTGAAGCGCCGGATCGCTTCCCAGGCAAGGGCGCCCGAGAAGGCGACCAGCAACACCGCGTTGGCGAGGGGGGAGAGCAGGGTGGCGCGGCGCCAGCCGTAGGTGTGGCGATCGGTCGGCATCCGGCGGGCCAGCACCGCGGCGCCCCAGGCCAACCCGAGGCCCAGCACGTCGCCGAGGTTGTGCAGCGCGTCCGACAGCAATGCCAGCGAGTTGGTGGCAAAGCCGTACCCCGCCTCGATGACGGTGAACGCCAGGTTGATGAGGGTCACCGCGGCGAATGCGCGGGTGCCCTGATGGTGGTCGTGGGCGTGCATGGACGAGATGCTGTCACGCCGTGCGCGCGGACACTATTCCGTCGCCCGCAGGGATGCGGTTGCCCCAGCGCGCGCCCTGCTCAGCTGCGCCCCTGCACCAGCGTGCCGATCTGCTCGCCGCGCAGGATGCGCAGCAGTTCGCCGGGCTGGCTCATGTCGAAGATGCGCAGCGGCAGGTCGCTGTCGCGGGCCAGGGCGAACGCGGCGGTGTCCATCACCTGCAGGTTGCGGGCGAGGACCTCGTCGTAGCTCAGCTGGTCGAAGCGCACGGCGTCGGGGTGCTTGTTCGGATCCTTGTCGTAGACGCCGTCGACCTTGGTCGCCTTGAGCAGCAGGTCGGCCCCGATCTCGATCGCGCGCAGTGCTGCGCCCGAATCTGTGGTGAAGAACGGGTTGCCGGTGCCGGCGGCGAAAATCACCAGCCGGCCCTTCTCTAGGTGGCGGATGGCGCGGCGCCGGATGTAGTCCTCGCACACGTCGTTGATCTTGATGGCGCTCATCACGCGCGCCTTGCCGCCGAGCTTCTCGAGCGCGTCCTGCATGGCCAGTGCGTTGATCACGGTGGCCAGCATGCCCATGTGGTCGCCGGTCACCCGGTCCATGCCACCGGCCGCAAGGCCGGCGCCGCGGAAGATGTTGCCGCCACCCACCACCAGGGCGATCTCCGCGCCGGCCGCCTGGGCCTCGATCACCTCGTTGGCAAGGCGGTTGATGACCTTGGGGTCGATGCCGTAGTCCTCGCTCCCCATCAGCGCCTCGCCGGACAGTTTCAGGAGAATGCGGCGATAGGCGAGCTGGGGCATGGGATCGTCTCGGAAGGGGGCGCGGGAATTGTAACGGCAGCGCCCCGCCCGGCAGCTGCAGACAACATCCCGATGCGTTTCACAAGTGCCACACATTACTAAATAGGCGCCGGCCACAGCTTTGCCAGTATGGCAAGTGGCTTGGTTCCGACCAAAACGTGACGTAGGTCACATTTCTACATAAATGTTTCCTTAGCGCCTTGTTACGTCCCCGTGACCAAAGTCATAGTCGGCCGGCCCGAAAGGGTTTCCTTCCGACTGCGTTAGGGGAGTCACCAGTGTCAAAACCCACCTTCAACCGCGCTTTGCGTCGTAGTGCACTGACCGTCGCACTCGGTGTCTGTTTTGCTTCCGGGGTCGCGCATGCCCAGTCAAATGCCGCGGGCTCGATTTTCGGTTCCACCGGCGAGCCGGGAACCGTTGTCGTCATCCAGAACGTCGACACCGGCCTGACCCGCCAGATCACGGCGGACGCCAACGGCCGCTACAGCGCGACCGCGCTTCCCACCGGTGAGTACACCGTCTCCCTGCAGCGCGACGGCCAGGTGCTGGCCACCAAGGAAGACGTCCAGGTCACCCTGGGTGGTGGCCGCGAGGTGTCGTTCTCCGCAGGCGGTGCCGCGGACGGCTCGGCGACCGACCTTGACCGTATCGTCGTGACCGGTACGGCAGCGTCGTTCATCGACGTCTCCTCGACCGATACGCGCACCACGTTCACCGCACAGCAGCTCGAGAAGCTGCCGGTCGGTCGCAGCATCGAGTCGGTGGCGCTGCTCGCCCCGGGCGTTGTCCAGGCGGACTCGCGCTACCCGGGTACCGCGTCCTTCGGCGGCTCGGCCGCGTCCGAGAACGCGTTCTACATCAACGGTTACGCGGTCACCAACCCGCTCACCAACCTCGGCTCCACCAGCTTGCCGTTCGACGGCATCAGCCAGATGCAGGTCATCACCGGCGGCTACGGCGCCGAGTTCGGCCGTGCGACCGGCGGCGTGGTCAACATCGTGACCGAGCGCGGCGGCAATGAGTGGAAGTTCGGCGGCCTGATGACCTACCGGCCCGCCAGCCTGCGCGCCGATTACGAGAACATCATCTATCCCGACAACGGCACCCCCAACGACGGCCTGATCTACCAGAAGCGCGAGGAGATCGAAGTCAACTCGTGGAGCTACGGCATGTACGCCAGTGGCCCGTTGATCAAGGACCGCCTGTTCATGTATGTCGGCGGCGAGATGGAGGAGCAGGACCAGTCCAGCGTGCTCGCCCGGCCGGGTGGTGCCACCAACGGCTATCGCGACTCCCACTACGAGATCCCGCGCTGGCTGGCCAAGATCGACTGGAACATCACCGACAACCACATCGTCGAGCTGACCGCCGTCTCCGACATCACCAAGCAGACGGTCGATTACTTCCCGTACACCTACACCCCGGGCACCGACGAGACCATCCGTGGCTACGACAAGACCGGTGGCTACTTCTACGAGGACGGCGGCGAGCTGTACGTCGGCAAGTACACCGGTTACCTGACCGATTCGCTGACGCTGACGGCCATGTACGGCACGCAGAAGCAGGATCACGTCGCGGTTCCGTTCGGCTATGACCCCAGCGTCGTCTACGTGAGCGATTCGCGCTCGGTGGCCGATCCGGTCCAGCGCGGCACCTATGCGCAGCTGGCGTTCCCGGATGCCTTCGACGAGACCGAGGGTTTCCGCGTGGATCTGGAATGGCAGGTCGGCAGCCACTCGCTGCGCGTCGGCTATGACCGCCAGGACTCGACCTCGCGCGCTGGCGAAGTGACCTCCGGCCCGGCCGGCTACCGCTGGATCTACAGCTCCTGCGGACCGGGTGCCGCCGGCGAGCCGATCCAGGGTGGCGGCGGCGCCGTGTGCCCGGGTGGCAGCGGCGACTACGTGTCGCAGTACCGGTACGCGAACGGTGGCACCTTCTCGGTCGACCAGTCGGCGTACTACCTGGAAGACCGCTGGCAGGTCACCGACAACTGGCTGCTGACGCTGGGCCTGCGCAACGAGGCGTTCGAGAACTTCAACGCCGACGGCGAGGTGTATGCCGAGCAGAAGGACCAGTGGGCGCCGCGCCTGGGCGCGAGCTGGGACGTCTTCGGTGACGCTTCGCTCAAGCTGTTTGCCAATGCCGGTCGCTACCACCTGGCCATGCCCAACAACGTGGCGCTGCGCGGTGCGGCAGGTTCGCTCTACACCAACGAGTACTTCGCCTTCACCGGCATCGACCCGGTCACCGGTGCGCCGATCGGCCTGACTCCGCTGGGTGATGGTCCGTACTCGTCGAACCGCGAGTACGGCCAGGCGCCGCACCCGGATTCGGTGACCGCCAAGGGCCTGGACTCGCACTACCAGGACGAGTTCGTGCTGGGCTTCGAGAAGCGCCTGACCGACCAGATCAACGTGGGTGCGCGTTACGTGCATCGCGATCTCAAGGCCGCCATCGACGACATGTGCGACTACCGTCCGGCCTACAACTGGGCGATCGCCCGCGGCATGTCCGAGGAAATGGCCGACCAGCTGGGCAACGAGCTGGCGTCCTGCCGCCTGTTCAACCCGGGCGAGGACAACACGTTCATGCTCGATGACGGCAGCGGCAACCTCGTCGAGGTGGCCCTCACCGCCGAAGAGCTGGGCTTCCCGAAGCTGAAGCGCATGTACCAGGGCATCGACTTCTTCGTCGAGCGTCCGTTCGACGGCACCTGGTATGGCCGCATCGACTACACCCTGTCGCGCAACTACGGCAACGCCGAAGGCCAGCTGAAGTCCGACGTCGGCCAGGGCGACGTGTCCCAGACGATGGACTGGGATCACCCGGAGCTGATGGAGTACGCCAACGGCTACCTGCCCAACGACCGGCGCCACTACATCAAGGGCTATGGCTTCTACCAGCTGACCCCGGAATGGCGTTTCTCGGCCACCGCGACCTTCCAGTCCGGCCGTCCGAAGAACTGCACCGGTTACTACCCGAACAACTCGCCGGAAGACGAGGAGTTCATCGAGTTCTACTCCTACGGCGGTCCGTACTACCACTTCTGCAACGGCGAGCCCGTGCCGCGTGGCACCAGCGGCCGGTTGCCGTGGACCAACAAGCTGGATCTCGGCGTCGCGTATGCCCCGAACTGGGCGGACAACGCGCTGGAGTTCTCGCTTGACGTGTTCAACGTGTTCGACGAGCAGGAAGCGCAGAGCATCGTCGAGTACGGCGAGCTCGGCGGCCCCGGCGTACCGTATGCGCACACCAACCGGGTGCTGAGCTACTCGACCCCGCGCAGCGTGCGGTTTGCCCTGCGGTACGACTTCTAAGCGAAAAAAAACCCGGCGCGGCCGTTTGCCGCGCCGGGTGTCTCTCTCTCATTCGGGCCGCCGCAAGGCGGCCCTGTTCTTTGTGCAGGACGCAAAAAAAAGGCCGCGGGGTTGCCCGCGGCCTCTTGATGCATGACCGGTGGCTTACGCCAGGCCGGCCTGCTTCATCACTTCCGATGCGAAGTCGTCGGTCTGCTTCTCGATGCCTTCGCCGACGGCGAGGCGGACGAAGCTGATGACCTCGGCGCCGCCGGCCTTCAGGGCCTGCTCCACGCTCTGGTTGGTGTCCAGCACGTACGGCTGGCCGGTCAGGCAGATCTCGTTGACCGTCTTGGCGACCTTGCCCGACACCATCTTCTCCAGGATCTCGGCCGGCTTGCCGGTGTCCTTGACCTGGGCGAGGGCGATTTCCTTCTCCTTCGCGACGAAATCGGCGGGGACGTGCGCCGGCGAGATGTACGGCGGGTTCATCGCCGCGACGTGCATCGCGATGCCGCGGGCCAGCTCGTCGCTCGCGCCCTTCAGCTCGACCAGCACGCCGATGCGGCCGCCGTGGACGTAGGCCGCCACGGTGTTGCTGCTGTCGATGCGGGCCATGCGGCGGACCTGCACGTTCTCGCCGACCTTGGCGATCAGGGCCGAGCGGGCCTCCTCGACGGTGTCGCCGGACGACAGCTTGGTGGACTTCAGTGCGTCGATGTCGGCGGCGCCCAGGGCGGCGTCGGCAGCGGCTTCGGTGAAGGCCAGGAAGTTGGTGTCCTTGGCGACGAAGTCGGTCTCGGAGTTGATCTCGACCAGCACTGCCTTGCCGTCGCCCTGCGCGGAGACGATGCGGCCCTCGGCGGTGACACGGCTGGCCTTCTTGTCAGCCTTGGCCAGGCCCTGCTTGCGCAGCCACTCGGCCGACGCTTCGACGTCGCCGTTGTTCTCGGTGAGCGCCTTCTTGCACTCCATCATGCCGGCGCCGGTGCGCTCGCGCAGTTCCTTGACCAGGGAAGCGGTGATCTCTGCCATGGGGGTTACCTCTGAATTCGGGGGTGTGTAGGAGCGGCTTCAGCCGCGACGGGATGCGAGCGGCCGTCCGTTACGGATCGCGGCTGAAGCCGCTCCTACAGGAAAGTGCGGCCGCGCAGCATGGCGCGGCCGCATGACATCGCGCTTACTCGGCGGCCGGTGCTTCAGCCGACTCACCCTCGGCGGGCTTGTCCTCGGCCTTGGCGGCTTCCTTCTTCGGGGCGGCCTTCTTGGCCGGGGCGCGGCGCGGCTTGTCGCCGGCTTCGCCTTCGGCGTTGAAGTCTTCCTCGCGGACGCTGGCCGCCTGCGGCGCGGCGGCCTTGCCTTCCAGCACGGCGTCGGCGGCGGCACGGGCGTACAGCTGGACGGCGCGGATGGCGTCGTCGTTACCCGGGATCGCGTAGTCGACCAGGGCCGGGTCGTAGTTGGTGTCGACCACCGCCACGACCGGGATCCCGAGCTTGCGGGCTTCCTTGATCGCGATGTCTTCGTGGCCGATGTCGATCACGAACAGCGCGTCGGGCAGGCGGTTCATCTCCTTGATGCCGCCCAGCGAGGCTTCCTTCTTGTCGCGCTCGCGACGCAGGCCCAGCACTTCGTGCTTGACCAGCTTCTCGAAGGTGCCGTCGGTCTCGGCCGCTTCCAGCTCCTTCAGGCGCGACACCGACTTCTTGACCGTGGCGAAGTTGGTCAGGGTGCCGCCGAGCCAACGCTGGTTCATGTACGGCATGCCGCAACGCTCGGCCTCTTCCTTGATCGCCTCGCGCGCGCTGCGCTTGGTGCCCAGGAACAGGATCATGCCGCGCTTCTGGGCGATGCCCGAGATGAAGTTCATCGCGTCGTTGAACAGCGGAACGGTCTTCTCGAGGTTGATGATGTGGATCTTGCCGCGGGCGCCGAAGATGTACGGGCCCATCTTCGGGTTCCAGTAACGGGTCTGGTGGCCGAAGTGGACGCCGGCTTCCAGCATCTGGCGCATGGTGATCTGGGGCATTGCTGTAACTCCAGGCAGTGGAACCCTGGCCGCCGGATAGGGTGGGGCGGCTGCCACGGCTTGGCCGGGGCACGGATTCCGGGGTTGGGCCTCCCTGCTGCTTCCGTGGCCGAACCTCTTGATCCGCAAGGACTCACGAGGCACCCCGGCACGGGCTGTGGCAGCAGGTGTGTATTCGTCGATGACGCACGACGTGGGCGGTGGCCCGGACACGCCGGGTCAGCCGGCGGATTGTACCGGCGTTTGGGGCACTGGAGCAAATATCCGCGGAGGCTAGAACGTCAACGTCGCAATGCGGGGAGAAGCAGCCTCGCCCGGCGCCACGGCGCGCTGGTGGGGCGGGTGGGGGGCATCGCCGCTGGTCGTCACCCGATAGGGCACCCGCGGCGAGCAGTCCACCTTCATGGGGCGGTCGTGGGTGGGGGCCGGCCGGGTGTCGGCCGCGCAACCCGGCACGATGGTGATCCCGACCCGGATGGTGCCCTTAGTGCCTGCCCAGACGGAGCCGCTGGCCAGGCAGGCGGCCACGGCGACGATGGCGATGGACTTGCGGACGCGCATTGACTGCTCCTGTTGCTCGTCCACGAGGGACGAGACGGGTCAGACAATGTGTCGGCCGGCTCCTGCAAAAGTTGAGCCGGTATCGGGCACATCAGCAGGCTATGCCGGGCTTTGTCTCCGAACTGTGAGGTGGGTCACGCGGGACCGCATGCCGCCGGGACGGTCAATACGTCAGGACGACCTTGACCGTGTCGCTGTAGCGCCCCGCCTGGAGCAGGGGCTGGTCGTCCACCCGGCCGTGGACCGTCAGGGACTGGCTGGTGCCGGCACTGGTGCCTTCCACCGTGTTGACGTCGATGTCGTCGCCCCACGGGTTGGTGCCGCTGGTCCTGTTGAGCCGGTACGCAATGCAGGCGCCGTCCGGGTTGCACATCTGACGGGTGCCGCCTGCCATCGCGTGCAGGCCGTCGTCGAGTCCGACCTGCCAGGACGTGCGCTTGGTGCAGGTCAGGTCGATGGTGGAGGTGCTGGCCAAGTTGCCGGTGCGCGTGCCCGACAACGGCATGCCGCCGGGATTGAAGCTCATGTCGCTGGCGGTGACGACGCTGCAACTGGGAGGTACGGTCACCAGTGCCTGGAAAGGCATCGTCACGCTCGTGCCGCTGTTGCCCTGGTCGCAGCCGGGCGGATTGGGGTTGTTGCTCTCGCGATAGCTGTATGTCAGTCGCGCGTCGGCGAAGTTGTTCCGGTAATCACCGGCAGCTGCCTGCGACAGGTCTGACACTTTTCCGTAGACCTGTATGGTTCCGCGGTGGTAGCCGAAGCTCAGGAACGTGGCGTACTCGATGGTCGTTGATAGATGACTGGGCGCCGATGCGCTGTCGCCCCATATCAAAGTGCGCGCCGGATCCTTGTAGATCTGGAACGAGACCTGGTCGCCCGGAGACTCGATGTGGCTCATCCGACGGTCGAGGATGGTATTGCCCGATCCGTGGCCGATCGCGAAGCACAAACCCACTGCGACATTGGCCGGCGCAAAGTAGCTGCCGCATTCGTAGGTGATGGTCGCCGTGGCGGTTCCGTCCGCAGGGTCGGCCGAGTTGAAGTTCAGTGCGGTCATCTCGGCCGAGCACGACGTTATGGCATGGGCATTGGGCGCGGCGAAAAGCGTGCCGATTGCGAGCGAAAGGACCAGCAGACAACGCAGCCAGTTCATGGCGCCTCCTCCGGGATACAGGTCAGCGGTCCGATCCGGGGAATCGGCGCGCTGGTTTCGGGGTAGTCAAACGCGACCCTGCAAGTGCCGGTCGCGGTCGTGACCTGCAGGGTGTTGTGGTCATCGAGCGTGTCGAGGTAGATCTCGCCGTCGTAGCCGACGAAGGTGGCGGGTGACGCGTTGCCAACCAGCACCGCGCTGCCACCTGCGTCGAGCGGGGTGCCGTCTGCATCGTGCAGGACCACCACGGCGGCACGCACCGGCTGGACGTCGAAACGCACTTCGGTCCCGGCGCGGTCGCTCGGTACGGCGAACATCTCGACCTGGCCCAGCCGCATATCCGCCGGCAGGTCCATCGGGTCGATGGCCAGGCGGTTGCGCTGCCAGGCATTGAGCGGGGTGACCAGCAGCAGTCCGTTGTCGCCGGTGGTGCCGATCAGGCGGTTCTCCAGCTTGACCGGCACCCCGCCGACATCGCCGGTCGACACCACCGCGAAGGCGTCGTTGACGCTGCGCGAGGCGAACACGTCGCCGCTCATCAGCACCAGCCCGCCGTTGGCGCCGGCGTAGCCGTACCAGTTGCCGGCGGAACCGGCGACGCCACCGTTGACCCGGCCGTGGTCACCCAGCCATCCGGCCTCGGCCAGCGCCGAGGCGTCTCCGCCGTCGGCGTGGCTGGCGCGGACCCGCCAGCTGAGCCCGCCGGCGGTTGGTACCGACTGGGCCATGTCGACGTTGGCGCTGTCGCGGCCCGCGTTGCGTTGCAGGGAGGTATTGAGCGCGCGACGCTCGCCGAGGTTGACCGAAATCCCGAGGTAGAAGCTGCGGTCGGCGGACGCGTCGAGGTTCTGGTTGACGCTGAAGTTGAGTGCCCAGTCGCGCCCGAAACTGCGGTTCCAGTAGGCGCTGGCGTACCGGCTGGCGTCGCTTTCCGGGTACTGCAACCGCAGGTAGCTGGCACCGAAGCTACCCAGCAGGGCGGAATTCCAGCCGACAAGCGCCCGGTCGCTGGCGCGCGCGGGCGCCTGCCCGTAGCCGGAGGCGAGGTCGCTGTAGTCGTCCTGGGTGCGCTGGGTGCTGAGCGAGAGGTTGAAGCGCGCGTTGTTCCAGCTGTAGGCGAACGCGGTCTGGGTGCCGGTCCGCTCGTGCCAGTCGCTGGCCGACCACGACGCGCTGACGATGCCCGCACGTCCCGCCGCCCAGATCGCGCCGATACCGCCGTTACCCAGGCCGTCGCCGCCTTCGCCGTGCAGCTCGATCGTAAGCGCGTCGCTGGCGCCGTATCGCAGGTTGCCACTGGCGACCGGCTGGCTGCCGTAGGAATACGAGCGCAGGCCGTAGTCCTCGCGGATCACGCCGGCGGTGACCGACCAGTCCGACAGTCCTTCGGCGAGGAGGTTCTGGCTGGCATAGAAAGGGAAGCTCAGCGTGCGCACGGCGCCGAACGCGTCGGTGATGACCAGCTGCGCGTCACCGGCGCCGTTGATGCCCGGCTGCGAGACCAGCTGGAACGGGCCCACCGGCACTTCGCCGGAGTACTGTCGTACGCCGTTGACGTACAGCTCCAGCTCGGATGGCACCGCCACTTCACCAAGGAACGCGGGCAGCGGTGTCGTGACGCGGTAGGGCTGCAGGCCGAAGTTGCGGCCCAGGTGGATGCCGCCCACCCGCACCGCGCGCGTCCAGCCCATGCTGCCGGTGGTGGTGTCGCCCAGGGCGAGCCGGGTCATCGTGTCCGGGAAGGACCATTCCCAGCTGGAATCCAGCCGGACGCTGTCGCCCCGCCAGCCGGCATCGCCGTGGCTGCGGAAGGCACGTGTGACCGCGGTGGTGCTGAACACCCCGGCATTGCCTCCGAAGGCGCGCAGCTCCGCGTAGGCCGTTGCGTTGCTGGAGCGGCCGGAGTGGTTGGCGTACAGGTCGTAGTTGAGGAGCAGGCCTGGGGCGTTGCTGGCCGCCGGCACCGCGGCGTGCTCGGGCGCGATGACGGTGGTGGCCAGCGCCAGTTGCGACAGCGGCGCATTGATGGCGACCCGCTGCAGCCCGGCGTCGTAGTCGAACCGCACGCCTGGAATGTCATCGAGTGCGACCAGCTGCCCGGGCGCTGTGTCCGGAAGGGTGAAGTCGAGCCGGGTGAGGGTGTCGGCCGGGGCGTACAGCCGGCCGTCGCGCAGCACGAACGGCAGCAGCAGGCCGGTGGACTGGTGGTTGAGTTCGACCTCCAGGTACAGCGGGAGCTCGGCCTGCGCCACCGGCGTTTCCAGCGGCGGCACGGCGGCGCCGGCGGCCATGCCGGTAGCCGGCAGGCAGCAGGCCAACAACAACAGGGGCCTAGCGCGCTTCAGGGTCGAGCGCGAGCGTCTGCTCGGCGGCTTCGCCATTGATCCGTACCCTGAGGTCACCGCCGTCATAGGCAGGCACGGACGCGGGAAGCGCCCAGCGCATCGTCTGGCCCGGCAGCACATAGCCAACCAGGCCGGCGAGCAATTCGTGCCGTTCGCCACGGGCGTCGACCCAGGCGAGGTCGGCCAGTTGCGCGTGCTGCCGCCCGCCATTGGTGACCACCAGTTCCACGCCGTCGCCGTTCCGCTCCAGGCGCGAGGCCAGCGCGTAGGTGATCGGCGCCTCGCCAGCCGGCAGTACGAACACCGGGATCGAGTAGCGCAGCAGGAACTGCAGGCCGGTTTTTTCGGGTGCGTCCCCGTCCGGGACCTCGTCGACGATGATCCGGTAGGTGGACTCGTTGTCGACCGGCGGCGGCCCGGTGCGGATGACACGCACCAGTTGCCGCGCGCCGGGCGCGAGTTCCACCAATGGCGGGCTGATCGCGAGGTCGCGGGTGGGTTCCAGCGTCTCCTCGCCGTCCTTCTGGGTCCAACGGAACAGGCGCACCTGGGCACGCACCGGCTTGTCCGGGTCGGTATTGCTCAGCCAGACCGCCTCGCCGTTCTCGGATGCTTGCAACTCGACCGAGGTAGGCGCGACCTGCAGGCTTGCGGCGATTGCCGGGCAGCACGCCAGCAGGGCGGCCAGGGCCAGGATCGTGCAGGTTTTCGCAATGCGTCGGCTCATGGATTCGGGGGTGTCAGTACGTGATGGTCGCGGTGACCGTGTCGCTGTATGTGCCGGCACGCGGGTTGGCGATCGTGAGCCGGCCGTGGATCTGGATGTCCTGCGGAGTGCCGGCGTAACTGTCGCCGTAAACGCAGCCGCCGCTCGCATCACCCCACGGGGCACCGGCCGTGGCGGTGCAGGGCGTCGTGCCGGTGGCGCCGCTGTAGAGCTGGTAGGCGATGAACTCGCCGCCTGCCGAGGCCATCCGGCGATCGTTCACTCCGCTGCCATGCAGGCCCGCGTCGAGGCCGATGCGATAGGCCACCGGCACGTTGCAGCTGACGGTCAGCGAGCCGTAGGCATCCAGTTGCTGGCCGACGATCACCGGCACGCTGCCGAAAGCGACGTCGGTGCTGCCGGTAAAGCTGCAGCTGGCCACCACGTCGAGGTAGACCTCGAATTGCGTCGTGCAGGTGCCGCCGCAATCCTGCGCCCGCGCCTGGCCGGCGATACAGCCGGCCAGCATCGCCGCGCAGAGCGTCGACTTGAGGACATTCATGACGGAAGCGGGAGCGTGGCGTGCCGGTCGGGGCGGCGAATGCGCCGCCCCGGATCGGCAGGTCGTCTTAGAACACCACCGTGGCGGTGATCACGTCGCTGTAGGTGCCGACCGGCGATTCGCCGGGGATCGTCGCCCGCGCAAAGATCGGGTGGGTGCGGTTAAAGGCCGGGCCACCAAAGCCGGTGCCGGTACCTTCAACGGTGTTGGTGTCCACGGTGTTTCCCCACACCTCACTCCGGCCCGCATCGCTGTACAGCTGGTAGGCGATTGCGTCGGTGCCGTTGGTGTGCAGCATCTGGCGCGCGCCGACGTCGCTGCCACCGTTGTTGCCGGCGTTGAGGGCGACGTCGTAGGGGACGCCGATGGTGCACTGGACGGTGACGAGCCCGCCGACGGCGTCCACGGTACCGGCACTTGCCAGCGCGTTGCCGAACGCCACGTCCCCGGTGGACGTCACGTCGCACGACTTGTCGATCGTTATCGTCACGTCCAGGTCCATGTTGTCCGCCGCATGCGCGGGGGCAAAAGCGGCGCAGGCGATGGCGGCGGCAATCAGGGAGATATTCAGAAGCTTCATCGGTCGGACTCCGGCGCGCGCGGCGCTCAATGGGAAGACTGCGAACCCCGTCGCAAAACGCGTGCCAACAAATTGTCGGAGTTGGGTGTCAGGAAGTTGCCTTAACGAAACGCTCGCAAAGGTGACTGGGCACAAAACGACGCTCGACGTCACATTTTCTGCGAGAGCGGCATCCCGTTCCGCATGCGACGCCCGTTTTCCACAAGCGGGCTGTGATGTCGCGCGATCCGGGCGGTTCGTAGGGTGCGGCGATGCTTGCCCACCTCGGGCTGCGGTCAAATCGGCGATAATGGCCGGATGCCAGTCCCCATCAAGACCCCAGAAGAACTCGAGAAGATGCGCATCGCCGGCCGCCTGGCCGCCGAGGTGCTCCAGGTCGTCGCCCCGCACGTGAAACCGGGGGTGACCACCGAGGAGCTCGACCGCATCTGCCACGACCACATCGTCAACGTCCAGGGCGCCATCCCGGCCAACGTCGGCTACAAGGGCTTCCCGAAGACGGTCTGCACCTCGGTCAACAACGTCATCTGCCACGGCATCCCGAGCGAGTCCAAGGTCCTCAAGGACGGCGACATCGTCAATATCGACGTCACCGTCATCAAGGACGGCTGGCACGGCGATACCAGCCGCATGTACATGGTCGGCACGCCGTCGGTGATGGCCAGGCGGCTGGTCGAGGTGACCCGTGAGGCGATGTTCCGCGGCATCCGCGCGGTGAAGCCGGGCGCCACGCTCGGTGACGTCGGCGCCGCGATCCAGGCCTACGCCGAGGCCGAGCGCTTCAGCGTGGTCCGCGAGTACTGCGGCCATGGCATCGGCAAGGTCTACCACGACGAACCGCAGGTGCTGCATTACGGCCGCCCCGGGCAGGGCGTGGTGCTGAAGCCGGGCATGACCTTCACCATCGAACCGATGATCAACGAGGGCGCCCGCCACACCCGCGTGCTGCCGGACGGCTGGACGGTGGTGACCAAGGACCGCAAGTTGTCGGCGCAGTGGGAGCACACGGTCGCGGTGACCGACGACGGTGTCGAGATCCTCACCCGCCTGCCGGGTGACGACAACGACCTATGACCGGCGTCGTCCCGGCCGACCGCGGTACGGCGGGACCTGCCCAGCAGCCGGGACAGGAGGACGCCGCCTGGGCCGGCCGGGCGCGTGAGGAGCTGGCGCAGGCCGACGCCGGCTTCGCCGCCCGCTTCGATGCCGATTCCGACATCGACCGACTGCTGGCCGAACGCGCCGCGGCGGTCGATGCGCTGGTGCAGGCGGCCTGGCAGCGCTGCATCCCGGCGGAGGCCGAACTGGCGCTGTTCGCCGTGGGCGGATACGGGCGGGGTGAGCTCTACCCCCAATCCGACGTCGACCTGCTGGTGATGGCCTCGCCGGCCGCGTCGCAGGCGCATGCCGACGACCTGGCGCGGCTGTTCGCGGTCCTGTGGGACTCGGGGCTGCCGGTCGGCCACGCCGTACGCTCGCTCGGGCAATGCACCGAGGCGGCGGTGGACGACATCACCGTCCTGACCGCGCTGCTGGAGGCCCGCCCGCTGGCGGCCAACGAACACGAGCGGCGTGAGCTGCAGGCCGCGGTGTCGCCGCGCGTGGTCTGGCCGCCGCAGGCGTTCTTCGAGGCCAAGCGCGACGAGCTGGTGGAGCGCCACGCCCGCTATGGCGATACCGCCGACAACCTCGAGCCGAACCTCAAGGAAGGCCCCGGTGGCCTGCGTGACGTGCAGACGCTGCACTGGATCGCCCTGCGCGTGATCGGCACGGCCGACATGGAGTCGCTGGTCGCATTCGGACAAATGGGTGCCGACGAGGTCGCGACCATCGAGCGCGAGCGACGCGCGCTGGCCCGGTTGCGCTATGGCCTGCACCTGGTCGCCGGCAAGCGCGAGGAGCGGCTGCGCTTCGATTACCAGAAACTGCTGGCCGCGCGACTGGGGTTCGAAGACTCCGGCGGCACGCTCGCAGTCGAGCAGATGATGCAGGGCTTCTACCGCAGCGCATCGCTGGTGCTGCGCATCGGCGAACGGTTGCTGCAGCGGTTCGAGGAGCAATTGCAGGGCGAGGCCGAACCCGAACCATTGGATGGGCTGTTCGAGTTGCGACGCGGCTACCTGGCCGCGCGCGACGCCGAATGGCCACACGCGCCGCCGGAAGTGCTGGCGCTGTTCGAGACCTGGGCCCGTCGCGGGGAGACCCGTGGCCTGCATTCGCACACCGCCCGCGCGCTGGCCGAAGCGCTGCCGGACTTCCCCGACTTCGCCGCCGCAGACGACGACCTGCGCCGGCAGTTCCTCGGCCTGCTGCGCGGCGACCAGCCGGTCCGCAGCCTGACCCGGATGGCGCGCCTAGGCGTGCTGGGGCGCTGGATACCCGCGTTCCAGAAGGTCTCGGGCCGGATGCAGTTCGACCTTTTCCACGTCTACACGGTCGACCAGCACACGCTGGCCGTGCTGGGTTACATGCAGGCGTTCGCATCGGGCGAGCGCGACCCGCGCTTCGCGCTGGTGCACGAGGCCTGGCCACGCCTGCGCAAGCCCGAGCTGTTGTTGCTCGCCGGGCTGTTCCACGACATCGCCAAGGGGCGCGGCGGCGACCATTCCGAACTGGGTGCCGACGATGCCCGCGCGTTCTGCCTGGCCATGGGCCTGGGCGAGTCCGACGCGGCGTTGGTTGAATGGCTCGTGCGCAAGCACCTGCTGATGTCGATGACGGCGCAGAAACAGGACATCGCCGATCCCGACGTGATCCACCGCTTCGCCACCGCGGTGGCCGACCGCGAGCGGCTGGACCATCTCTACCTGCTGACCTGCGCCGACATCGCCGGCACCTCCCCCAAGCTGTGGAATGCGTGGAAGGACCGGCTGCTGGCCGACCTCTACAGCGCGACCCGGCTCGCGTTGCGGCGTGGCCTGGAACATCCGCTTGCAGCCGAGGAGCGCAGCGCCGAGACGCGTGACGCCGTCCGGGCATTGCTGGTCGGGCTGGGCATGGCGGCCAGCGGGGTGGATGCGCTGTTTGCCCGGATGCCGGCCGTCGGCTTCCAGCGCGGTCGCGCGGACCAGCTGGCGTGGCAGGGCGAGGCATTGCGCGACGCCGCGCCGGGATCGACCGTGGTGCGGGTACGCCAGGTGCCCGCCCATGCCGGTGCGCTCGAGGTGTTCGTGCATTCTCCCGACGCCGATGGCCTGTTCGCGGCGATCGTCGCCACGCTCGACCGGGCCGGGCTGGCGATCCAGCAGGCACGCGTGCTGGACGGGCCGGGCGACACCATCTTCGACACGTTCGAAGTGATTCCCGCCGACACGCGGCACGCCCCCGCCGCCGGTGATGTCGAAACGCGCCTTGCACGCGCGCTGGTGGGGCCGTTGGAAGACATCCGCCCGGCCCGCCGCACCCTGCCGCGCCACCTGCGTCATTTCCGCATCGCTCCGCGCATCGCCTTCGACGAGGCCGACAACGGCCGCACCACCCTGAGCCTGGTCTGTACCGACCGCCCCGGGTTGCTGGCCGACGTCGCCCAGACACTGCGCAACCAGGGCATGCGCGTGCACGACGCGCGCATCGCGACCTTCGGCGAGCGCGCCGAGGACGTGTTCCAGATCACCGCCACCACCAGCGACGGCCGCGACCGGCCGCTCGACCCCGCACGCCAGCAGGCGCTCAGCGACGCGTTGCTCGCCTGCCTCGAAGGAGATGCACCATGAGTCCCCCACGGAAGAGCGCCAAGACCCCCGCGAAAAAGGCGACCAGGAAGACCCCGGCACGCAAGGCGACCGCGCCCATGTCGCCGGCCGACGAGCTCCAGGTGGTGATCAACAGCGCCTTCGAGCGCCGCACGATGTTGACGCCCGAAGAGATGGAAGGATCGACCCGGCCGACGGTGGAGCGCGTCATCGAGGGCATCGAGAACGGCGAGTTCCGCGTCGCCGAGCCCGATGGCAACGGCGGCTGGACCGTCAACGAGTGGCTCAAGAAGGCGGTGCTGCTGTACTTCCGCACCCAGGACATGGAAGTGGTGGAGTCCTACCCGGCGCCGTTCTGGGACAAGATCCCGGCCCGCTTCGCCGAGTTCGACGAACCCGCGTTCCGCCAGCTCGGCGCGCGCGTTGTGCCCGGCGCGATCGTCCGCCGCGGCGCCCACATCGGCAAGGACGTGGTGCTGATGCCGAGCTTCGTCAACATCGGCGCCCACGTGGGCGAGGGCACGATGGTCGACACCTGGGCCACGGTCGGCTCGTGCGCGCAGGTGGGTAAGCACTGCCACCTGTCCGGCGGCGCCGGCATCGGCGGCGTGCTCGAGCCGCTGCAGGCCACCCCGACGATCATCGAGGACCACTGCTTCATCGGCGCCCGGTCGGAGGTGGTCGAAGGCTTTGTCGTCGGACACCACAGCGTGATCGGCATGGGCGTGTTCCTCGGCCAGAGCACGCGCGTCTACAACCGCGCCACCGGCGAGGTCACCTACGGATCGGTGCCGCCGTACAGCGTGGTGGTGTCGGGCCAGCTGCCGGCCAAGGACGGTTCGCACTCGCTGTACTGCGCGGTGATCGTCAAGCAGGTCGACGCGAAGACCCGCTCCAAGACCAGCATCAACGACCTGCTGCGCGGCCTGGCCGACTGACATGGCCACCACGCTCTACGGATTGAAGAACTGCGACACCTGCCGCAAGGCCCGCAAGTGGCTGGACCGGTTCGGTGTCGAGCACCGCTTCGTCGATTACCGCGACGAGCCACGCACGCCCGAAGAGCTGGTCGGATGGAAGGAGGCCCTGGGCGGCTGGGGCGCCATGACCAACAAGTCCTCGACCACCTGGCGGCAATTGCCGGATCACCGCAGGGTGCCAGGCAGCGACGCGGAGTGGAAGCTGCTGCTGCGCGAGTACCCGCAACTGGTCCGCCGGCCGGTGGTCGTCACCGACGATGGTGCGGTGACCCAAGGCTTCAGCGACAACGCGTTCAAGAAGCGCTTCGGGGTTGGTTGAACCCGGGCGCCCGGCCGTCGCTCCGGCCGGTGACAGGTAATCTCCCCGCATGTCCGACGTCCTCGATCTCACCCGCGACCTCATCACCCGCCCGTCGGTGACCCCCGACGACGCCGGCTGCCAAGCGCTCATCGTCGGGCGCCTCGGTGCCGCCGGCTTCCACTGCGAGCGCCTGCGCTTTGGTGCGGTCGAAAACCTCTGGGCCACGCACGGCAGCCATGTCGACGATGCGCCCACGCTCGTCCTGCTTGGCCATACCGACGTGGTGCCGACGGGTCCGCGCGAGGCATGGTCGAGCGATCCGTTCGTGCCGGAGGTCCGCGACGGCGTGCTGTACGGCCGCGGCGCCGCCGACATGAAGGGCAGCGTGGCCGCGTTCGTAGTGGCTGCCGAGCGCTTCGTCGCCGCCCGCCCCGGGCATGCCGGCCGACTCGCGCTACTGCTGACCTCCGACGAGGAGGGCGATGCAATCGACGGTGTGCGGCGGGTGGCCGACGTGTTCCGCCAACGCGGCGAGCGCATCGACTGGTGCATCACCGGCGAACCGTCCTCGACCGCGAAACTCGGTGACCTGTTGCGGGTCGGCCGCCGCGGCAGCCTGACCGGGACGCTGACCGTGCACGGGGTGCAGGGCCACGTCGCCTATCCGGACCAGGCGCGCAACCCGATCCACCTTGCGTTGCCGGCGCTTGCCGAGCTGGCGGCGCGGCGCTGGGACGATGGGTTCGAAACCTTCCCGCCGACCAGCCTGCAGATCAGCAACATCAACGCCGGCACCGGCGCCAGCAACGTGATTCCCGGCGAGCTGCAGGTGCTGTTCAACCTGCGCTACAACCCGCACTGGGACGCCGCCCGGCTGGAGGCCGAGTGCGAGGCGGTGCTGACACGGCACGACCTCGCGTTCGACCTGCACTGGCACCGCAGCGGCGAGCCCTTCCACACACCCGAAGGCGCGTTGCGGGAAGCCGCGCGTGAAGTGCTGGCAGCATTCGCGGGGGCGCCGCCGGCCGAGAGCACCGGTGGCGGCACGTCCGACGCGCGCTTTATCGCGCCGCTGGGGGCGCAGTGCATCGAAGTCGGGCCGGTCAACGCGAGCATCCACCAGGTCGACGAACACGTTCGCGTCGCCGACCTGGAAGCCTTGCCGGACCTCTACCTCGCGCTTATCGAGCGGTTGCTGCCGGCCTGATTGTCCTCGGGCGGGTCCTGGGGAGCGACTGCCGGCAGCGGCACCGTGGTCCAGGCGATCGACGCGTCGCCGCCGCCGATGGGTACGCCGACCTCGTCGCGCGCGGCAACCACGACTTCAAGTCCCGTCGGCAGCCCGTGCGAGCGATCGAACGCATGGAAATGCTCCGCGTCCAGCGGAAGCTCGAACGTGAACACCGCGCCGTCCGCGCCGAGGCCCACGACCGAAATGCCGCGCCAGGGTTCGTCGCGCGCGTGCCAACGCGACTGCGCCAGCGGTTGCCCGTTGACCCGCAGGGATGTCAGGTCGACCGTGCCCGGCAGCATCAGTCCGCCGGTCGTCGCCCCGCGCGCTGACCGCAAGCGCACCTGCAGGCGCTGGCGGTCGCCGACCACGTCGCGCTGCTCGATCACGACCGCGGGCATGGCCAGCGCAGGCCCCCGGGGGCCCGGCACGCCGCGGCTTCCCCAGGGGTTCATCGGCTCGCGTTCGCGGGCGAAGCCCGCAGCGTCCAGGAACGCGCGCGGCAAGAGTGCGCCCGGTTGCGCGAACAGCCGTGAACCGTCCGGTCCCGCCACCAGCACGAGGTTGGCCGGCCGCGGCACGTCGGCGTCAAATGCCGGCTGCGACACGGCGAGCAACACGCACACGCCCGCACCGAGCCACCCCGCGGCGCTGGCGAGCGCGGCGCCACGCGGCAGGGCGAGCACTGCCGGCAACAGCGGCAACACCATGATCCCAACGACCGCAGGCACGGCGACCAGCCCTTCATGGCCGATGGCGTCGTAGGCGCCTTCGGCATAAGGCATCCACAGCAGCGCCGCGGGCAGCGCGGCCAGGCCGGCCCACAGCAACGGCCGTCGTGGCACAACGTGGCCTGCGATCACGCCGGCCAGGACTGGCACCAGCCCTACGTGCGCGCCGCCCGGCATCCACAGCACCGCCGCGGCAGCCACCAGCACCAGCGGGCTGAGCGCCGCCAACGCCAACGCCAACGCCGCCACGCCCCATGTGCGCTGCACAAGCCAGCCCAGCGGCACCAGGGTCCCGATGGCGAGCAGCATCATGCCGGCAACCATGGCGCCGCCCTGCGCGGTCCAGGTCGCCGGCACCGTGCCGAGCGCCTGCAGCAGCATGTGGCCCAGCACGCCCGCGACACCGAGTACCGCGATGCCGACGACCGCCAGCACCGCGGCCACGGGCAATGCCGCCGCGCGGACCGCGCCGGCGCGGACCAGCCGCGCGCCCAGGACCAGCCAGCCGAGCACCGCGATCGCCAGAAGCACCGGGTTCCACGATGCGGGCCAACCCGCCATCAGGCTGCCGGGAAGGCTGAAGAACACCGCGTCCGCATCGTCGGGCGCCGGTGGCTCGGCGGCGGAGAACGCGCGCGCCAGTGACAGCGCATGCTCGCCGTGGTGCTGCAGCGAGCCGGGGTCGAGGTGGGCGATGTCGTCGAGCGGGGTGTGGTATCGCGCCGGGGCCCGCGCCCACGCGAAATTTGCACCCGCGAGCCCGTCGCGCTTGTACACGGTGAAGTCGGTGTCGTTGGGCAGGGTGCGGTAGATCTCGTACTCCAGCGACGAACCGGCCGGCGCCGACAGCGATGCGCGCAGCAGGCGCGCCAGCGCCGCGTTGCCGGCCTGCGTCTCGATCAGCAGGCTCGCGCCGGTGGTGCCGCGGGCCTCCAGGTTGACCACCCGCGCAATCCGGGCGAATTCCGGTTCCCGCGCGAATGCCTCCGCCCCGATGAGCCCGAGCTCCTCGCCATCGTTCAGCAGCAGCCAGACGTCGCGCGCCGGCGCAGGCCCCGCCAGCAGCGCACGGGCGGTTTCGAGGATCGCGGCCACGCCAGCGCCATCGTCGGAAGCGCCCGGCCCGGCGGCGACCGAGTCGTAATGCGCCGATAACAGCACCGCGTCCTCGGACGAGGCGCCCGGTACGCGGGCCACGATGTTGTCCACCGTCGCGCAGGTGAACCCGCCACAGGCAAAGCGCCGCTGCACTTGTGGCTCCAGCCCGATCGCCCGCAACTCGGTGACGATGGCATCGCGCACGGCGGCATTGGCCGGGCTGCCGGTGGGGTGGGGGCGCTGGTCGCCAAGGACGCGCTCGAGCACCCCCATGGCGCGGGCGGACGAGAACGCATCCGCGACGGCATCCGCGCCGACCGGCGACGGCGCGCGGTTCTGAGCGACGCCCAGCCATGCCGCGAGTACGAACGCCAGCACCAGGACGGCGGCGACCACGGGGCTGCGACTTGCCCCCAGGCCGGGATTGATTGAACGTGTCGGCATCGTCTTCCCCTGGCGGACCCGTTCCGGATCATACGGCCCGGTTGGCCGCTTCCCCTGCCGACCGGCGTTGACGGGGTTCGTAGGGGGGCGTATCCCTGCGCATCCATCGATCGGCCCAACACCATGCCGCTGTCCATCCACAACCCCGGCAATAACAACGCCAGCCTCCCGCAGGCCGGCGATTAGCGCGTAGCACCACGCTCATCGTTCTCCCAGGCCTGCACTGCTAAGTGCGGGCTTTTTTGTTGCCGCACGAAACAGCCGGTCGCCCACGACCTCCAACCATCGCAAAGGAAACTGCATATGTGTTCGATCCTCGGCATCTTCGGCCTCGCTCCTGGCGACGACCTGCCCCGACTTCGCCGCGACGCGCTTGCGCTGTCGCGGCGACAGCGCCACCGCGGCCCCGATTGGAGCGGCGTCCACGCCGACCCGGGCGCCATCCTTGTCCACGAACGGCTGGCGATCGTCGATCCGGCCGGCGGTGCGCAGCCGATCGTGTCTGGCGATGGCAGGCATGTGCTCGCCGTCAATGGCGAGATCTACAACCACCGCGAACTGCAGGACGGGTTGTCCGCACCCCATGACTTCCAGACCGGCTCGGACTGCGAGGTCATCAATGCCCTGTACGCGCAGGACGACGACATCGGCGGCTGGCTGGGGCGGCTGAACGGCATCTTCGCCTTCGCCCTGTGGGACCGCGAGCGGATGCGCCATCTGATCGCGCGCGACCCGATCGGCGTCTGCCCGCTGTACTGGGGTCACGACGACCACGGCCGGATGTGGGTGGCCTCGGAGATGAAGGCATTGGTTGGGGTCTGCAACGATGTCGCCCAATTCCCGCCCGGCCACTGGTACGACAGCGCCACCGGCCGGCTGCAGCGATACTACCAGCGGCCCTGGCGGGACCACGATGCGACTCGAGGCGTGGCGGTCTCGCCGGTTGAGCTGCGCGAGGCGTTCGAGCGCGCGGTGCATCGCCAGATGATGAGCGACGTGCCTTACGGCGTGCTGCTGTCGGGCGGGCTGGACTCGTCGCTGGTCGCTGCCTGCGCGGCCCGCTTCGCCCGCCGGCGGATCGAGGAGGACGACCGTGCGGAGGCCTGGTGGCCGCGGCTGCACTCGTTCGCGATCGGCCTGCCGGGATCGCCCGACCTCGCCGCCGCCGAAGTGGCGGCCGAGGCACTCGGCACGGTCCACCACGGCTTCACCTACACGCTTGAGGAGGGCCTGGACGCGCTGCCGGAGGTCATCCGGCACGTCGAGACGTTCGACGTCACCACCATCCGTGCATCCACGCCGATGTACCTGCTCGCGCGGCGGATCAAGGCGATGGGCGTCAAGATGGTGCTGTCGGGGGAGGGCAGCGACGAGATCTTCGGCGGCTACCTGTACTTCCACAAGGCGCCGGGCGCGCGCGAGTTCCACGACGAGCTGGTGCGCAAGCTCGATGCGCTGCACGCCTACGATTGCCTGCGCGCCAACAAGTCGATGATGGCCTGGGGGGTCGAGGCGCGCGTGCCGTTCCTGGACATCGAGTTCCTCGATGTGGCGATGCGCATGGACGCGACCGCCAAGATGGTCGGCGTGCGGCCCGACGGCAGCGTGCGCATCGAAAAGGCGGTCCTGCGCGAGGCGTTCGAGGGTTACCTGCCCGACGCCATCCTGTGGCGCCAGAAGGAGCAGTTCAGCGATGGCGTCGGCTATGGCTGGATCGACGGACTCAAGGCCCATGCCGAAGCCCATGTCAGCGACCGCGAGTTCGTCGCCGCCGCCAGCCGCTTCCCGATCAACCCTCCGCAGAGCCGGGAGGCGTACTTCTACCGGCGGATCTTCGAGCAGCTGTTCCCCGGCGCGGCCTGTGCCGGGACGGTACCGGGCGGCAAGTCGATTGCGTGCTCTTCGCCGGCGGCGATCGCCTGGGATGCGGCGTTCGCCGAGGCCGCCGACCCGTCCGGACGCGCGGTGGCGGGCGTGCACCAGGCGGCGCTGGCCTAGGCCAGTGGGCTCAACCGCGTCGCTGCAGGCGGTAGGCGACGGTCTCGAGTGCGGTCAGCCCCTGCTCGATGAAGGCCGGCTGCTGGTCCAGGATGGCGCGGCGTTCCAGCACGTCCACCTGCCAGTCGTCGGCGAACAGGGCCCGCACTTCATCTTCCGGCACGGAGAAGGGCGGGGCCTGCATCTCGTCCGGCGGGTACTCCAGGGTGACCAGCAGGCCCTTGCAGCCGGTCGGCAGGCGTGCGTAAAGCTCGCGGGCGTATCGCGCGCGCATGTCCGGCGGCAGCGCGATGAGGGCGGCGCGGTCGTACACCGCGTCGCAGCCGGCGAGGGTTTCGTCGTCCAGCGCGAACACGTCGCCGTGGATCATCTCGACCGGACCCGCGCGGTACACGCGCCCGGCGGGCGTGTCGTGGACCTCCGGCTCAAGCGCGTGCGCGGCGAAAAACTGCTCGACTGCCAGTTGCGACAGTTCCACCCCGAGCACGCGGTGGCCGCGGCCGGCCAGCCACGCCATGTCGAGCGACTTTCCCGCCAGCGGTACCAGCACGCGCGCACCGCTGGCGACGCCGAGACCGTCCCAGTGCGCGGCCAGCAACGGCGTGGGCTGGTCCTGGTGGAACCCGGTCCGGCCGTCCTTCCAGCGCTCGAGCCAGTAGTCGGGTTCCATCAGGTCACCCGGCCAGCGAGCGGTTGTCGATCACGAAGCGGTACTTCACGTCGCTGCGTTGCATGCGCTCGTAGGCCTCGTCAATCTGTTGCACCGGGATCATCTCGATCTCAGACACGATCCCGTGCGCGGCACAGAAATCGAGCATTTCTTGCGTTTCGGCGATGCCGCCGATCAGCGAGCCGGCGATCGACCGGCGACCGAACACCAGCTGGCCAACCGACGGGCTCGGATGCGGGTGCTCCGGCACGCCGACCAGGCACAGCGTGCCGTCGCGCTTGAGCAACGCGGTAAAGGCATCAAGATCGTGGCTGGCCGCGACGGTGTCCAGGATGAAGTCGAAGGTGCCGGCATGCGCGCGGACCTCGCCGGCGTTGCGCGAGTTGACCACCTCGTGCGCGCCCAGGTCGTGGGCGTCCTGGCGCTTGCTTTCGGACGTGGTGAAGGCCACCACCTGCGCGCCCATCGCCCGCGCGAGCTTGATGCCCATGTGGCCGAGCCCGCCGATGCCTACGATGCCGACCTTCATCCCCGGCCCGACCTTCCAGTGGCGAAGCGGCGACCAGGTGGTAATGCCGGCGCACAGCAGCGGGGCGACGGCGGCCAGCTGGTCCTCGGGGTGGGTGACACGCAGCACGAAGCGCTCGCTGACGACGATCCGCTGTGAATAACCGCCCAGCGTATGCCCCGGCGGGTCCTGGGTCCGGCCGTTGTAGGTGCCGATGAAGCCCTTCTCGCAGTACTGCTCCAGTCCATCGCCACAGGCGCTGCAGGACTGGCAACTGTCGACCATGCAGCCGACGCCGACGGTGTCACCCACCTTGAAGCCGGTGACCGCGCTGCCGATCGCCGTGACCTGGCCGACGATCTCGTGGCCCGGCACGCAGGGATAGCGCGTGCCGCCCCATTCGGAGCGGACGGTGTGCAGGTCGGAATGACAGACACCGCAGTAGGCGATGTCGATCTGTACATCGCCTGGCCCGGGCGTGCGGCGCTCGATGTCGATCGGTTGCAACGGCTGGTCGGCGGCGTGCGCGCCGTAGGCCCTGGTGGTCATGTCCGCGCTCCGGAAAGGGAAACGTCGATTCTGTCACCCCGGTCCTTCGGCTTCCGTCAACGCGGAACGGCGGCGGTCACTCGACCGCCAGGCCCTCGACCTTCTGCCATCCCCTGGGCAACAGCCCCCCGCGCGTCGCGCGAGCGCCGATGTAGCCGTCCAGGTCCTTCCACGACAACGTCATCGTGCGGGCGCCGGAACGCACCTGCAGGCTGCCACCCTCGGGCACCACCGCGACCGCGACCACGCGCTCGGTGCCGAGCTTGGCCTTGGGGATGTCGATGAGCTTGTTGCCCTTGCCCTTGTCGAGTTCCGGCAACTCGGCCACCGGGAACGCCAGCAGGTGGCCGGCGCTGGTGGCGACCACCACGCGGTCGACCGCGACATCGGTCACCGGCGCGGGCTGCACGACCGTGGCGTTCGGCGTCAGCGACAGCATTGCCTTGCCGGCCTTGTTGCGGCTGGTGAGGTTCTCGAACCGGGTCACGAAGCCGTAGCCGTGGCTGGAGGCCAGGACGAAGCGGGTATCGTTGTCGCCGCTGGCTACCGCCTGGAACGAGGCGCCCGGGGCCGGCGAAAAACGGCCGGTCAGCGGCTCGCCATTGCCGCGGGCCGACGGCAGGCTGTGGACGATGGTCGAGTAGCTGCGGCCGGTGGAATCGAGGAACGCCACCTGCTGGTTGCTGCGAGCACGCGCCGCCGCCAGCAGCTCGTCGCCCTCGCGGTAGTTGAGCGCGGCGGCGTCGACGTCGAAGCCCTTGGCCGCGCGCACCCAGCCCTTTTCGCTGACCACCACCGTCATCGGCTCGCTCGGGGCCAGGTCGGTTTCCGACAGGGCCTGGGCGGCGCCGCGGGCGACCAGCGGGGAGCGGCGCGCATCGCCGAATTTCTTCGCATCGGCCAGCAGCTCGTCCTTGATCAGCTTGCGCAGCTTCGCCTTGCTGCCGAGGGTCGCGATCAGCTTTTCGCGCTCGGTCGCCAGCTCGTCCTGCTCGCCGCGGATCTTCATTTCCTCCAGCCGCGCAAGCTGGCGCAGACGGGTCTCGAGGATGTAGTCGGTCTGCTCCTCGCTGAGTGCGAAACGCGCCATCAGCACCGGACGCGGCTCGTCCTCGGAACGGATGATCCGGATCACCTCGTCCAGGTTGAGGAAGGCGACCAGCAGACCTTCCAGCAGGTGCAGGCGGCGCTCGACCTTCTCCAGCCGATGGGTCAGGCGACGGGTCACGGTGTCGGCGCGGAACTGCAGCCACTCGGTCAGGAAGGCCTTGAGGTTCTTGACCTGCGGGCGTCCGTCCAGGCCGATCACGTTGAAATTGACCCGGAAGCTGCGCTCCAGGTCCGTGGTCGCGAACAGGTGGCCCATCAGGGTGTCGATGTCGACCCGGTTGCTGCGCGGCACCAGCACGATGCGCGTCGGGTTGGCGTGGTCGGACTCGTCGCGGATGTCCTCCAGCCACGGCAGCTTCTTGGCCCGCATCTGGGTGGCGATCTGCTCGATGACCTTGCTGGGCGAGACCTGGTGGGGCAGGGCGGTCACCACGATGTTGGCGCCGTCCTTGTCGTACACCGCGCGGGCGCGAACGCTGCCGTGGCCGGTCTCGTACATCGACACCAGGTCGGCGCGCGGGGTGATGATCTCCGCCTCGGTCGGGTAGTCCGGCCCGAGCACGTGCTCGCACAGGTCGCGCGTGGTCGCGTCGGGGTCTTCCAGCAGGCGCACGCAGGCGCTGACCACCTCGTTGAGGTTGTGCGGCGGCACATCGGTCGCCATGCCGACGGCGATGCCGGTGGTGCCGTTGAGCATCAGGTGCGGCAGGCGCGCCGGCATCCACGAGGGCTCCTCGAGGGTGCCGTCGAAGTTCGGATCCCAGTCGACCGTGCCGTGGGCGAGCTCGCCCAGCAGGACCTCGGCGATCGGGGTGAGCTTGGATTCGGTGTAGCGCATCGCCGCGAACGACTTGGGGTCGTCGCTGGAGCCGAAGTTGCCCTGGCCCTCGATCAGCGGGTAGCGGTACGAGAACGGCTGGGCCATCAGCACCATCGCCTCGTAGCAGGCGCTGTCGCCATGCGGGTGGAACTTGCCGATCACGTCGCCGACGGTGCGGGCGGACTTCTTGGGCTTGCTGGCGGCGTTGAGGCCCAGCTCGCTCATCGAATAGATGATCCGGCGCTGGACCGGCTTCAGCCCGTCGCCCAGGAACGGCAGGGCGCGGTCCAGCACCACGTACATCGAGTAGTCGAGGTAGGCGCGCTCGGCGTACTCGCGCAGCGGGATCTGTTCGAAACCGTGGAAGGTCGGACGTACGGATTCAGTCATTCGGGCTGTGGTGTCCTGGGCGGCCGGGAATCAGCGGTGGAGCTCGCCGGCGGCCTCGGGCTGGTAGGCGATCGACAGCACCTTCAGGCGCACGGTGCGGCCACCCGGGACGGGCCACTCGATGGTGTCGTCGATCCGCAGGCCCAGCAGGGCGCTGCCGACGGGCGCCAGGATCGAGACCCGGTCCGCCTGGCCATTGACGTCGCGCGGATAGACCAGCGTCAGCTCGCGTTCCTGGCCCTCGTCGCTGCCGTCCAGTACGCGGAAACGCGCGGTGGAGTTCATGGTGATCACGTCGGACGGCATCTGGGCCGGCTCGAGGATCTGCGCACGGGCCAGTTCGGCCTCGAGCGCCGAGGTGTCCAGGTCGGCGGTGCCGGGTGCTTCGAGCAGCGCCTCGAGGCGCTCGCAGTCAAGGCGCGAAAGGAGAATGGAAGGGGCAGTCATGCGTGGGCTCCAAAGCGATGCGGGCGACGCAATATGCGCCGCCCGCGGCCGCTTGAGTCTACTCCAGAGCGTGCCCTTCGCCCATCCGCCGACCGCCGGGGGCGAACCGCCAGCCGGCGGCCGCCGTGGCCCGCACGCGACGACTGGAAGGGTGAAGGAAGTGTTGACATCCCCGCCGTCGCCACTCATCATGCGCGGCCCGCACAGCACCAACGTGCGGTTTGCCCAGGTGGCGGAATTGGTAGACGCACTAGCTTCAGGTGCTAGCGGGGGCAACTCCGTGGAGGTTCGAGTCCTCTCCTGGGCACCAAACACCGTCCGGTGACTACCGCGCCGGACACACGAAGAACCCCGCTCCGGCGGGGTTTTTTGTTGCCCGCGCTGCACGTTCGCGCGGCACGGGGCGTTGACAGGCGGGGTGTACCATCGCGCCGATGAACAAGCCCCCCAGCAAGCGCGGCGCAGGCGCCCGCAAGTCATCCGGCAAGGCCGGCTCCCCCGACTCATCCGCCCCCGGCAAGCGTGGCGGCCCGCCCGGCGCCGGTCGCGGCAAACCCGGTGGCAAGCCGGCCGGCAAGAAGCCCGGCTGGCTCCCCGAGCCGCCGCCGCGCGGCACCCGCAAGCCACCGCTG
>NZ_JBJXHK010000023.1:37169-39487 GCF_046638635.1 Lysobacter zhanggongensis | reverse complement strand
CTGCCCGCCGCTGCCAACGCCGCGGCCAGCTCGGGGGGCGCATGCATCGCCGTGGCCACCTCGTCGCGGGTCACGTCGCCGCGCCCGTTGCGGCGGTCGCGGCCCGCAAACCGCCAGCGGTTGTACTCGGCCCAGCCGATCAGCACGCAAGCGCAGGCCAGCAACAGCGCCGGCAGCCAGACCAGCAGCATCGGGTCGATCTTCTGCTGTGCCAGGTACAGCTCCATGAAGCCCAGCCGCACACCGACCACCCACAGCAGCAGGGTCGCCAGCGGCAGCCACAGCCACGCATACACCGCCCACACCACCAGCGTCGCGAGGCCGTAGAGCGTGCGGCTGCCGGGCGCCTGCGCGCTTGGCGCGTGGATGATGGCTGGCCCGGGTGTCGTCTGTCGGCTCATGGTGAGTGCCTTATCGGTAGCCACGGTCGGGACTGGTCCACACCGCGAGTTGCCCGCGACGCTTGAAGAGGGTCAGGGGAACCGCCGCCAGCGTCGTCATCAGGCTCAGCAGCCAGTACGCGGCGGGGTACCAGATCATCCAGTAGTAGTAGCGGCCGATCCGCGGCTCGTAGCGGCGGTCGATCAGCAGGCTGACGGCGAATTGCAGCAGGCAGACCAGTGCCAGCACCACGCCGTGCCAGCCTGGCATCAATCCCCCCAGCTCCCAGTGCGGCGGCATCGGGGTGAACATGCCCACCACCCACGTGACGATGATCCACAGCATCGTCATCGCCCACAGCACGCTGAGCAGGTACTCGGCAAGCACGCCCCACATCCGTCGCCGGCGCCAGGTGAAGAGCCCTGCCCCATGCCGCAGCAGCACCTCGGCACCGCCGCGTGCCCAGCGCAGGCGCTGGCGCCACAGGCCGCGCAGCGTCTCGGGCATCAGGATCCAGGCCAGCGCATTGGGCTCGTAGCGGATGTCCCAGTGCTCCATCTGCAGGCGCCAGCTGATGTCGATGTCCTCGGTCACCATGTCGTCGGCCCAGTAGCCGACGTGGTGCAGCGCGGTCTTGCGGAAGGCCGATACCACCCCGGAGATCGTGAACAGCCGGCCGTAGCCGCGCTGGGCGCGCTTGATCATCCCGATGATCGAGGAGAACTCGCCGACCTGGAGCTTGCCCAGCAGGGTGGATCGGTTGCGGATGCGCGGGTTGCCGGTGACCGCGCCGACCCGCGGGCCGCTGCACAGGTGCCAGACCAGCCAGTGGCAGGCGTACTCGTCGAGCAGTGCGTCGCCGTCGATGCACACCAGGTACTCGGCGCGCGCGGCCAGGGTGCCCATGCGCAGCGCATTGGCCTTGCCCAGGTTGCGGTCCAGGTGGATCGCCCGGACCTGCGGATGGCGCGCGGCCAGGGCATCGAGCAGGGCGCCGGTGTCGTCCTGGCTGCCGTCGTTGATCGCGACGATCTCGAAGCGCGGGTACCGCTGCGCCAGCAGCGCGGCGATCGTCTCCTCGATGTTGTCGGCTTCGTTGTGGCAGGGCACCAGGATCGACACCAGTGGCGCGTCGGCGAATGCCGGTGGCTGGTCGCGTCGCGGCTTGCCGCGCTCGCGGCGCAGGTAGTAGTACACGCCCCCGGCCAGCCACAGGAACGACATCAGTACGGGGTACCAGAAGGCGAAGGCGAGCAGCTTGTCGATGCCCATGGTCACAGCTCCGGGTACGGGAAACGGCGTGCGGAGAAGGCCTCGCGCGCGTCGTCCCGCGCGGGGTGGTCGGCGACGAAGTCGTCGGGGTAGTAGGCGAGGTGCCGCACGCCCGCGGCCTGCAGCCTGCGGCTGGTCGCCGGCAGGTCGCTGTTGGGGATCCGGCCGGCGCCATCGCCGCCACGCCAGTCCACTGTCTGCAGCTGGAACACGGTCCGCCCGAACGCGCCGGGGACGGCGGCGACGGCGTCGGCCAGGCGGTCCAGCCACGCGGCGGGGGCGTCGCTGTGCTCCATCCACGGCATGGCCATCACCACGGTGTAGTCGTAGGCCTGCAGGAAGGCCGGCAGGCCCTGGGCGAACCACGCCTCGCTGGCGGGCTCCAGCACCGGCCGCGCGAACAGGTTGCGCGAGGTCGCCAGCCTGGGACGCCAGCGCTCGGCGGCGCGGTGCAGCTCGTGGGTGAACTCGATCAGGTAGGCGGTGCGCGCGGCGGGGTTGCCGGGGAACAGCGATGGAAGCTCGCGTTCGCGCAGCAGTGCGTCGTCGTGGAAATGCAGGCCTGCGACGGGCGCGGCAATCGCCAGGTCCTCGTAGAGGTCGGTGATGAGCGCGCGCGCTTCCGGGTCGGTCGGGTCGAGGCGGAACACCTCGCCCGGCTCCGG
>NZ_JBJXHK010000023.1:0-37032 GCF_046638635.1 Lysobacter zhanggongensis | reverse complement strand
GCGCTCGCGCGAGCGCAACGGCCGGCCTGAATGCGAGCACCGGCATCCAGGCGTGCACGCGCACCCGGGCACGCGTGGACAACTGCCAGGCGACGCGGCTGAAGAGGTCGGCACGCACCGGCAGGTGGCGGTTGGGGAAGTACAGCGCGTCGGCGGCGCCGTCGCCGTCCGGGTCGGCGAACGCCTGCAGGAACACATGGCTCGGCTTGATCCGGTGCATGCGCTCGACCAGCGCATCGAGGTTGCGCTCGACCTGCGCCGGGTCGGGGTCGTACAGGTAGTCCAGGTCGACCTGCACGGCGCGCATCGGCTCGACCGCGTCGGCGTCGTCGCGCAGCTCCGCGACCAGTTCGACCACGTCGGGGTTGCCGGTCACCAGCAGCCGCGAGAGGCCGTGCAGGTCGGCGCCGGCGAGCCGCTCCGGCCGGGTGCCTTCCAGGTCGAACGAGAAGCGCATGCCGAGCCCGTCGGCAATCGCGTTGGTGCGCTGGCTGTAGGCCGCGTAGGGCCAGACGATCGCGCGAGGCGGCTGGCCGAGCGCGCGCTCGATCGCGGCCGCGCTGGCGGTGAGGTCGGCGCGCACGCGGGCAAGGTATTGCGCCGCGGTCTCGTAGGCGTCTGCGGCGGGGTCGTAGATGCGCGTCACCGCCGCCGGGATCACGTTGCCCTGCGGGTTGGCCAAGGCGCCGTAGTGCATCGCGTCGGTGTGCGAGGCGACCTCCACCAGCCCGCTGGCCTGCATCTCGCGCAGGTGCGCCCAGGTCACGAAGTCGTCGCGGTCATGCGAGGCGGGCCCCGCGTAGTCGACGTGACTGTCGGCCGGCAGGTCCACCCACCCCGTGACCGGCGCGATCACGGCCGGGAAGCGGTAGGCGCGCAGCAGCGGGAAGGCGTGTGTGTACACGCTGCGCAGGCCGTCGTCGAAGGTGAGCAGCACTGCGCGCTCGGGCAGTGGGCGCACACCGCGCGAGGCGGCCTCCACATCGTCCAGGTCGACCGCGGTGTAGCCGTTGCCGTGCAGCCAGTCGAGGTGGGCGGCGAAGTTCTGGGTGCTGACCGCGTGCGGATCCACGTCGCCCTGGCGCGCGACGTCGTCGCGTATGTCGTGGTAGCTCAGCACCAGCAGCGAGGCGTCGGCCGGCGGAGCGCCGAGCAGCGAGAGCAGGGCGAGTGCCGGGGCGAGGAGGACGCGGGACATGCGGGACGTCATGTCATTGGCCCCAGTGGAGTTGGACATCAAATGAAAGGTGGCGCTCGCGCTGGCCGTCGTAGACCGGCCGCGACCAGTTGACGCCGTAGTCGAGCGAGCGCCCGTACCCCAGCGACCAGGCGTGGCGATAGCCCAGCGAAGGCACCCACTGAGCGCTGAAACCGTCCTGCCAGGACTGCCCCAGCGCGACCCCGAACTGTTGCGAGAAGGCGTGGTCGTAGCGCTGCCAGTGGGTGGTGCGCAGGTCGGCACCGAGCGTCCAGCCGGCGTCGCGGGTCGGGTTGAAGTACGGCGCGTCGTCGCGGCTGCCGCGGCCAACATGGACCTGGCCGCGCAGCTCGAACCTCAGCCGCGGCATCGCCAGCACCGCGTTGTAGCCGTCCACCGACAGCGACTCGCGCCGGTTGCCGTCGTCGTAGCGCCATTGGCGGAATTCGCCACCAAGGCCGGCACGCTCGTCGCGCGTCCATTGCAGGCCAAGGGCGGCGGTGTCGGCCAGGATGCCGGCGGCCCGCGCCTGCAGCGATGCATCAGCGTCGTTGTGGCCGGCTTCCGCGCGGGCACGCCACTGGTCGTTGAAGCGCCAGCCGGCGGCGGCCCGGTACGCGGTCGCATCGTTGGCAAGTGGACCGGTGCGGCGATCGTCGCTGCGTGCGGCCTGGACCTCCCATTCCAGACGGTCATGGCGGAAATGCAAGCCAATACCGTGGCGCAGGTCGCGCACGCGCGGCGTGGCGTCGTCGAATTCCGCCCACTGCTCCGAGCGGAAGGCGCCAAGCCGCCAGCGATCGCCCAGCAGCGGCGAGCGGACGGTAAGCGCATGCCCGCCGTCGCGGCTGCCCAGCGGCGATGCGGTCGCGGGACCATCAGCGTCGCCGCGGCCCCCGTGGAGCGATGCCTCGACCTGCCAGCCGGTGCGGTGGCGCCACTGCTCGTGCAGGCGGCGCGCGTGGACGTTGTCCGGCCAGGCCTGCATCACCGCGTCGTGGGCCCGGCGTGCGCGGCGCATCCGGCCCAGTTCGGCCAGCGCATCGACCCGGCCGATCCGGGCGTCCAGGTTGCGCAGGTCCTGCGTATGGGCGACGTCGAACCGCTGCAGCGCCTCTTCCGGGCGGCCACGTTGCAGGACCACGGCGCCCAGCTTGGCGTTGAGGTCGGAACTTGCCGGCGCCATCGCGGCCATCGGCGCCAGCATCGCCTCGGCCCGGCCCGGGTGTCCGGAGTACGCAAGGACCATCGCAAGGTTGGTCTCGGCCGAATAGCGGTTCCAGTTGGCGTCCGCGGTGCGCGCGCCGGGTTCGCGCTGCCACGCCGGCTCGGCGCGCACGATCCGCGCGAGATGCCGGGTTGCATCGGCGTGCCGGCCGGACTCCAGGTACGCGTAGGCCAGCACGACCTGGGTGTCGACGTCGTCGTGGAGGGCTTCCGCTGCGCCTTCCAGCGCCTCGACGGCTTCCTCGGGATGGCGGGCCGCCAGCAGCGAATCACCGGCCGCGGCAAGCGCGTACGCCGGCACCGTGATCCCTTCCGCTCGCAACCTGCGGTAGAGGTCGGCAGCCTGCGCGTGCTGCTCCAGGCCGTTGAGGATCACCAGGCGGTCGAACGCGTGGCGGGGGGTGTCGGCAGCCTGCATGGCCAGCGCCGCGGCTTCGGCGCGTCGCATGTCCTCCAGCCGCCGCGGTTCGTCGAGCGGGCGGGCGCCGCCCCAAACGGCCAGGCGCGCCACGTGGTCGGCCTCCATCCGGGCCGCTTCGTCGGCGGTGAAGAGGCCCGGGCGCGCCTGCAGCAACGCCCACGCGCGGCTGGCGCTGCCCACGTCCGCCAAGGTGAGGGTGCGCAGGCGGTACAGCTCGGCATCGTCGGGGGAATCGGCCTGCAGGCGCTCGTAGATGGCAAGAGCCGCCAGCCACTCGCCGCGCGCACGCGCCTGCGTCGCCTGCTCGAGGGCGTCGCTCCTGACCGTTGCGGGCGACACGCCGCACAGGCACAAGGCCATGGCGACGCAAAGCCGCGCCGGGCTCGCGTGGATCATCTGGTGTTTCCCCCTGTAGACCGGCGCGGCTAACCGCGACCGGTTGCCACACAATACGTGAGTTGCGTCACAAACAGGACGGGAACGAAAAGAAATCCGGGCGCGCGATTAGCCGGCCCGGTGGTGGCTCCGCGCAAGGGGCAAGGGCAGGGGCAGGGGCGGGTAGCCTGGGAGGAACCCGGAAACGAAAAAAGCCGGCGCTGGGCCGGCTTTCTTGCGTTCTGCGGATTGGTCGGGGAGACAGGATTTGAACCTGCGACTTCTACGTCCCGAACGTAGCGCTCTACCAGGCTGAGCTACACCCCGACTGCAGAGCCGCGCATTTTAGACAGTGGCGCCGGTCTAGGCAAGCACAATCGTCAGCCAGGCGCCGGTGCGCCGGCCGGGCCGCTAAACTGTCGCGATTCCCTTGCGACACCGCCGTCACTGGAGCCCGCCTTGTCCCACGCGCCGATCAAGCCGCGCACCCCGCCCGGGGTGATGGAGCTGCTGCCACGCGACCAGATCGCCTTCCAGCGCATGCTCGACACCATCCGCCGCAACTACGAGCGCTTCGGGTTCCTGCCCGTCGAGACGCCGGTGATGGAGCTGTCGGAGGTGTTGCTGACCAAGTCCGGTGGCGAGACCGAGCGCCAGGTGTACTTCGTCCAGTCGACCGGCGCGCTGGGCAAGGCGGCGCAGGGAGAGGGCGACGGCCTGCCGGAACTGGCACTGCGCTTCGACCTCACCGTGCCGCTGGCGCGTTACGTCGCCGAGCACGAGCACGACCTGGCGTTCCCGTTCCGCCGCTACCAGATGCAGCGGGTGTACCGCGGCGAGCGCGCGCAGCGCGGGCGGTTCCGCGAGTTCTACCAGTGCGACATCGACGTGGTCGGCAAGGACTCACTGAGCACCCGCTTCGACGCGGAGATCCCGGCGGTCATCCACGCGGTGTTTTCCGAGCTGGCGATCGGCCGCTTCACCATCCAGCTCAACAACCGGAAGTTGATGCGCGGGTTCTTCGAAGCACAGGGCGTCGTCGACCCGGACCTGCAGGCGCGCGTGCTTCGCGAAGTCGACAAACTCGACAAGCGCGGCGCCGACTACGTGCGCGAAACGCTGACCGGCGACGGCTTCGGGCTGTCGCCGGAGTCGGTCGCGGCGATCCTCGCGTTCGTCGGCATCCGCTCGACCTCCCATGCCGACGCGCTGGCCCGGCTGGACGCGCTCGACCCGAGCAACGGGGCCCTGCAGGAAGGTGTGGCCGAGCTGCGCGAGGTGCTTGAACTGGTGCGCGCGCTGGGCGTGCCGGAGTCGGACTACGCGCTCAACTTCTCGATCGCCCGCGGCCTGGACTACTACACCGGCACCGTCTACGAGACGACGCTCGACGACTACCCGCAGATCGGCTCGATCTGTTCGGGTGGGCGCTACGAGAACCTGGCCAGCCACTACACCAAGTCGAAGCTCCCCGGCGTCGGCATTTCGATCGGCCTGACCCGACTGTTCTGGCAGCTGCGCGAGGCCGGCCTGGTGAAGACCGCCGACAGCAGCGTGCAGGTGCTGGTGACGCAGATGGACGCCGAGTCGCTTCCGCATTGCCTGTCGCTTGCGCGCGAGTTGCGCGACGCGGGGCTCAATACCGAGGTGGTGATGGAGCCTTCCAAGCTGGCCCGGCAGTTCAAGTACGCCGACAAGGCCGGCATCCGCTTCGTGACGGTACTGGGAGCCGACGAGATCGGCAAGGGCACGGTCACGGTCAAGGACCTGCGACGCGCGGACCAGTTCGAGGTCGCGCGCGCCGAGCTGGCGCAGGCATTGCGGGTCGAGCTGGCGCAGCCGGACATGGAGGCGCGGGCATGAAGCCGGTGCGGCTGGACGGACGCTCGCTCACCCGCGCGGGGCTGGTCGCCGTCGCCCACGGGGCGCAGGTCGAGCTGGCCACCGAACAACTGCCCGCTGTCGCGCGTGCGGCCGAGTTCCTGGCCGAGCAGGTCCGCCGCGAGGAGCCGATCTACGGCGTGTCGACCGGCTTCGGCAGCAACGCCGACCGCCTGCTGGGCGCGCACCGCGTGCGCAGCGGGGCGGGCGCGGATGCGGTCAACCCGCACGAGTCGCTGCACGAGGAGCTCCAGCGCAACCTGATCGTCACCCACGCGGTCTGCGTCGGCGAGCCGTTCGCGCCGGAGGTGGTGCGGGCGATGCTGTGCATCCGCATCAATACGCTGATGCGCGGGCATTCCGGCATTCGCGTGGAAACCCTGCAGGCGCTGGCGGCGATGCTCAATGCCGGCATCGTGCCGGTGGTGCCGCAACTGGGGTCGGTCGGTGCGTCGGGTGACCTTGCGCCGCTTTCCCATCTGGCGATCGTGCTGCTGGGCGGCGGCGAGGCCTTCTACCGCGGCGACCGGCTGCCGGGTGCCGAGGCGCTTGCGCGTGCAGGCCTGCGACCGGTCACGCTGTCCTACAAGGAAGGCCTGGCGCTCAACAACGGCACCGCGCAGATGCTGGCCTGCGGCGTGCTGGCGCTGTCGAAGCTGGAGGACCTGCTCGACACCGCCGACCTGGCCGCGGCGATGACCATCGATGCCTTCGCCGGTCGGCTCGGCGCTTTCGCCGAGGAGGTGCACGCGCTGCGTCCGCATCCCGGGCAGGTCGAGGTGGCCGCGCACCTGCGCCGACTGCTCGAGGGGTCGACCCTGGCCGACATCCCGTACCACCTGGTGCCACGGTTCCGGCCGTGGACGCCGGACGCGTGGGACGACGACGAAGCGCGTGCGCTGCGTTTCGACATCGGCTGGGACTGGGTACCGCTCAACCAGCGCCACGGCCGCGAGAAGTTCTACACGCGTTTCCGCCCGTTCCGCGGCGGCAAGAAGCACCAGCCGCAGGACAGCTACTCGCTGCGCTGCATCCCGCAGGTGCATGGCGCGGTGCGCGACGCGGTGGCGCAGGCCGCGCGCGTGCTCGAGATCGAGCTCAACGCGCTGACCGACAACCCGATAGTGTTCCCCGATGCGGACCGCGAGCACGTCGAGCAACAGGTGATCTCGGCCGGCCATTTCCACGGCATGCCATTGGCGCTGGCGATGAGCTACGTCAAGGCGGCGATCCCGGTGCTGGCAAGCATCTCCGAGCGCCGCCTCAACAAGCTGGTCGACCCGGCCACCAACGACGGCCTGCCGGGCTTCCTGATCGGCAACGAGGATGCGACCGAGTCGGGCTTCATGATCGTGCAGTACACCGCGGCGGCGATCGTCAACGACCTGGCCAGCCGTGCGCACCCGGCTTCGGTGTACTCGATCCCGACCAGCGCCAACGCCGAGGACCACGTGTCGATGGGCGCCAACGAGGCGCGCCACGTGCTCTCCATGGCCGACGACCTCGGCAAGGTCCTCGGGCTCGAGCTGTATACGGCGGCGCAGGCGCTGGACCTTCGGCGCGACATGATCAACGCCGCCCGCGCCCTGGCGAAGCGCGGCGATGCGGCCGCGCTGGCGGAAAAGATCTCCGGTGAACCGCGCACCGAGCACGCGCATCACGGCGGGTTCCTGGCGGAGGTCGAGGCACTTCGCGCGGAGTTGTCAGCGTCGGACGAGTTCCGCCCGGGCAGCGCCGTGGCCGCCGCGCATGCCGCCATCCGCGAGCGCATCCCGTTCCTGCAACGCGACCGCGCGCTGGATGGCGAAGTGGCCGCGGCGGTGCAGCTGGTGAGCGACGGCATCGTCCTCGCCGCCGCGCGCACGGCGTAGCGGCGGTACCAGGCATCCCGTGTCGATGCGCCTGCCAGCCACCGCGTTGTTCCTCGCCCTGGCCGCGTCGCCCGATGCGCGCGCCGCGCAGGACGCGTTGATCACCGGCGAGGTGTACGCCGACGTCAACCGCAACGGCCAGCGGGACCCGGACGAAGCCGGTATCGCGGGCGTCGGCCTGTCGAACGGACGCGTGCTGGTGCGATCCGGCGTGGATGGCCGCTACGCGATCGCGGCCCGACCGGGCGACACCGTGTTTGCGATCAAGCCGGGTGCCTACGCGTTTCCCACCGGCGCGGAAGGGCTGCCGGCCTTCTGGATCCATTACCTCCCCGACGGCTCGCCACCGCTCGAATACGGCGGCATTGCCGCGCAGGGCGATACCCGGTTCGACCTGGGGCTGCTGCCGGTCGAACGCACCGCCGGGCCGCTTGATGTCGTGCTGTTTGCCGATCCGCAGACCGCTTCGCTGGTGGATGTCGATTACTACGCGCGTGACATCGTTGCCTCGGTGCGTGGCAGCGGGCATGACAATGCGCAGCTCGGCCTGACCCTGGGTGACGTGGTCAACGACGACCTGGCCCTGTACCCCGCGCTCAACCGTGCGACCGCGTCGCTTGGCGTGCCGTGGTTGCACGCGGCAGGCAACCACGACCTGGATTTCGACGCGCCCGGCGATGAGCAATCGCTGCTGACCTTCCGCCGCCACTTCGGGCCCGACACCTTCGCCTGGGAGGAGCCGGGTGCGACCTTCGTGGTGGTGGACGACGTGGTGTACCAGCCGGGCGCGGCACCGGGCTACGTCGGTGGCCTGCGCGACGGGCAGTTCGCCTTCCTGGAGGCCTACCTGCCGACGGTGCCGAAAGACCGGCTGCTGGTCGTCGCGGCGCACATTCCGTTCTTCGACACGGACCCGGCACCGGATCGCGAGACCTTCCGCCAAGCCGACCGCGAACGCCTGTTCGCACTGCTGCGGGCATTTCCACACGTGCTCCTGCTCAGTGGCCACGGCCACGTGCAGCGGCACGTGCACCACGACGCCGCCAGCGGCTGGCACGGCGCAACCGCGCTTCACGAGTACAACCTGGGTGCGGCCTGTGGCGCATTCTGGTCGGGCGTCAAGGACGCGGCCGGTCTCCCCACCGCAACGATGGCCGACGGCACGCCCAACGGCTATGCGACCCTGCGTGTCGACGCAGGCGGCGATTACCGGCTGGCGTGGCACCCCGCGCGGCTGGGCGGCACGGACCCGGCCGACACTCCGGGGATCGGCCTGCATGCACCTCGCGTGCTGCGCCAGGGCGCCTACCCGGCGTGGGGGGTGTACGCCAACGTGTACATGGGGCTGGACGACACCCGCGTGGAATTCCGTGTCGACGGTGGCGAGTGGCGGCCGATGCGGAAGGTCGACCGTCCGGACCCTCGGCTGCTGGCCGAGAACGCACGCGATGACGCCGCTACCGAGCTGCGCGGCTACGACCGTTCACCCGAAGCGATCCCGAGTACCCACCTGTGGCGTGGCGCACTACCAACCGACCTGCCCGCCGGCGAACACCGGGTCGAGGTCAGGGCGTTCGACCGCTGGCAGGGCGAACAGCGGGCGTCGACGACCTACCGGTTGCAGCACGCGACGCCGTAGCGGGCCGCGGACAGGACCGACGGGATCAGGCCTGCGGGTCGATCCGGTCGAACGTTTCCACCCGGAGATGGCCGCCCGTGGCCTCGCCGGTGCGCGCCTCGGGGTAGTCCTCGCGGCGATCCACCAGCACGGTGTCCATCCCGGCTTCGCGCGCCGCATCGAGCTCCTCGACGACGTCGGACAGGAACAGCACCTCGCTGGCGGGCAGTTCGATGGCCTCGGCGATGCGGCGGTAGCTGTCGACTTCGCGCTTGCCGCCGATCTCGGTGTCGAACCAGCCCGAGAACAGCCGCGTCAGGTCGCCCGCATCGCTGTGGCCGAAGAACAGCCGCTGCGCCGGCACGCTGCCGGACGAATACACGTATAGCGGCAGCCCTGCCGCGTGCCAACGGACCAGCCCGTCCGCCGCGTCGGGGTAGATGTGCGCGGTGAAGTCGGCGTCGCGGTAGCCCGCCGCCCAGATCATGCCCTGCAACGCCTTCAGCGCGGTGTGCTTGCGGTCCTGGTCGATCCAGCCCTGCAGCACCTCGACCACCATCTCGTCGCGGCACATCCCGCCGTTCTCGGCGGCCACCGCGTCGAGCCACTTGCGGACGCCGGGTTCGGATCCGTGCGCGCGGACAAAGCCCGGCAACGCGCGGCGGGCATACGGAAACAGCACGTCCTTGACGAAGGAAATGCCGCTGGTGGTGCCCTCGATATCGGTCAGGATCGCCCGGGCCATCAGTTGCCGTCCGGTTCCAGGCGCGGGAAGCGCGTGGCGATGTCGCTGCCGGTGAAGTGGCCGACCCAGCCGTCGGGTTCGGTGAAGAAGCGGATGGCGACGAAGCTCGGCTCCGGGCCCATGTCGAACCAGTGGGTCGTGGCGTCGGGCACCGACACCAGGTCGCCCGCCTCGCACAGCAGCTCGTACACCCGGTCGCCCACGTGCAGGGTGAACAGGCCGGAACCGGCGACGAAGAATCGGACCTCGTCTTCCTTGTGGAAATGCTCGTCCAGGAACCTGGCGCGCATCTCGTCGCGCTTGGGGTTGTCGGGCGCGATGCTGACGACGTCCACGCTCCTGAAGCCGCGCTCGGCGACCAGCCGGTCGATGTCGGCGCGGTAGGCGGCGAGGATCGTCTCGGGGCTGTCACCCGGCGCGACCGGCGCCGCGGCTTCCCATTGCTCGAAACCGACCCCGATCGGAGCCAGCTCAGCGGCGATGCGTTCGTGGTCGCCAGTCGCCAGCAACGGCGTGGCGGGCTGGTCCTCGGCAAAGATGCGCAGGCGGCTCATCGGTGCAGCTTCCTCAGTTCAAGTTCGCAGGCCAGCAGGAATTCGAACGCGTCCAGGTGCCGGCGCGCCTCGGCCATGTCGCGGCCCCACGCGTACAGCCCGTGGCCGTCGATCAGGTAGCCCCACATGGCCTGCCGGTCCAGCAGCGCGTCGACCTGGGCGGCCAGGGTCTGCATGTCCTGGCTGTTGGGCAGCACGGGCAGCGCGACCGCGGTCTCGTGGGTGCTATTGCCGGTGAACGCCTTGAGCAGTTCGTACCCCTCCAGGTGCACATGGCCCGCGCCCGCATACAGCCGCGAGGCGACCGTCTGGTTGAGCGAGTGGGTGTGAAGCACGCAGCCGACCTCGCCGAAGCGCGCGTAGAGCTGGGTGTGCAGCAGGGTCTCGGCGGACGGACGGTGTTCGGTCGCGACCGGCGCGCCGTCCATGTCCACCACCATGATGTCGTCCTCGACCAGCCGGCCCTTGTCGCGGCCGGACACCGTGATCGCCGCGTGGCGATCGTCGAGGCGCATCGAGAAGTTGCTGCTGGTCGCCGGTGTCCAGCCGGCGGACGCCAGCTCGCGGACATTGCGGATGATCTCGCCCGCGCAGTGTTTCAACCGCTGGCGATCGTAGGGGAGGGTGTCCATGGCGCGAGTTTATCGAAACCCGCCCGGTCCGCGGTGCCTGCCGCCCGACGCGCTTGGGCGCGCCGGGCAGGATGTCAGAGCAGCGCGTTCAGCAATACCGCCAGCACCAGAAGGGGGCACAGCACGCGCAGCAGCCAGCGCCAGACCGTGAATCCCCAGGCGGGCATGCCTGCGAGCTGCTCGCGCAGGATGCTGTCCTTCAGCACCCAGCCGGCGAACAACGCGATGAGCAGGCCACCCAACGGCAACATGATGTCGTTGGCGACCAGCTCGATCAGGCCCATCAGGTCACGGTCGAGCATGCGCACGTGCGACCAGATGTTGAACGAGAAAACCGTCACCAGCCCGAGCGCCCAGCACAGCCCGGCCATCATCAGCGCCGCCGACCTGCGGCTGCGGCCGCGCTCGACCATATAGGCGGTCGCCGGCTCGAGCAGCGAGATCGACGAGGTCCACGCCGCCACGAAAAGCAGCGCGAAGAAGGCGAGCCCGTAGACGATGCCGCCGGGCATCGCCTCGAAGGCCAGCGGAAGCGAGGTGAAGATCAGGCCCGGACCGCCGCCTTCGGGACTGATGCCGAAGGAGATCACGATCGGGAAGATCGCCAGGCCGGCCAGCAGCGCGACGGTGGTATCGCACACCGCCACGATGGCGACGGTGCGCGGGATCGAGACCTTGGCGGGCAGGTATGCGCCGTAGGTCATCATCGCGCACATGCCCAGGCTCAGCGTAAAGAATGCCTGGCCCATCGCGGCCACCAGCACGCCTGAATCCACCTTGCTCCAGTCCGGCCGGAACAGGAAGGACGCCGCCTGCCCGAGGTGGCCGGTGGTCGCGCCATAGCCAACCAGCAACAGCAGCGTGAGGAACAGCGCCGGCATCAGGAACCGGACCGCCCGCTCCAGGCCCTTCTCCACGCCCAGCGCCACCACGCCCACGGTCACCGCCATGAACAGCGCATGCCAGAGCGCGAGCGCCGCCGGGTCGGCCAGCATCGCGCCGAACGACGCGGCCGGGTCGAGGATGGCCGGGCCGCCAAACAGCTGCGACAGGTACAGCCAGGCGTAGCGCAGGGTCCAGCCGCCGACCACGCTGTAGAAGCTGAGGATCAGCACGCCGGCCACGATGCCGATCCAGCCGATACCGGCCCAGGCCCTTGGGGCGCCGGTTTCGCGGGTGATCTGTGCCAGTGCGGTGATGGGACTCCGGCGCCCGTGGCGGCCGATCAGGATCTCGGCGATCAGGACCGGCAGGCCGACGAAGAAGATGCAGCCCAGGTACACCAGCACGAACGCGCCGCCGCCGTTATCGGAGGCGAGATAGGGGAAGCGCCAGATGTTGCCCAGGCCGACCGCCGAACCGGTCGCGGCCAGGATGAATGCCAGGCGTGACGACCACATGCCGTGGATCGGGGTCTTTTCCATGGTTGAACTCCGTTGTCAGGCCGGCCCGTGCGGACTCAGGCCTGTGGGGTCGTGGTGGGGTCGGCCTTCAGGCGCAGGATCTTGAATCCCGCGTAGGCGGAGATCGCGGCGACCAGCGGTCCGGCGAGGTTGAAGAACGCGTAGGGCAGGTAGTCGAGCGTGGCGACCCCGAGGGTGGCCGCCATGTAGGCGCCGCACGTGTTCCAGGGCACCAGCGGCGAGGTGATGGTGCCGGCGTCCTCGAGCGCGCGCGACAGGTTGACCGGGGCCAGGCCGCGGCGGGCGTACTCGGGCTGGAACAGCCGGCCGGTCAGCACGATCGACATGTACTGGTCGGCGGCCACGATGTTGGCGCCGATCGCGGTGCCCAGGGTGGCGATGATCAGCGAACCGGTCGACCGCGCCGCCTTGAGCACACTGCGGATCATCCGCTCCAGCAGGCCGACGCGCTCCATCACCGCGCCGAATCCCATCGCGCAGATGATCAGCCAGATCGTGTTGAGCATGCTGGTCATGCCGCCGCGGGTGAGCAGGTCGTCCACCGCGGCATTGCCCGTGCTGGCAGCGTAACCGTCGAACAAAGCCTTCCATGCACCGGCCAGCAGTGCCATGGGGCGCGACAGCGCCTCGTTGCCGGCGAGCGCGACCACCAAGTCGGGCTGGAACACCACCGCGAACACCGCGCCCAGCAACGCGCCGACCAGGATCGTCGGGTAGGCGGGGAAGCCGCGGATGGCCAGCACGAAGACCACGAGCAGCGGGATCAGCAGGTGGATACCGAGATCGAACTGCGTGCCCAGCAGCGTCGGCAGGTCGCCGAAGACCTGGTCGGGCGCGACTTCGCGCGATTGGCCCAGCCCGATCAAGGTGAAGAGCACCAGCGCGATGACGATGCTCGGCACGGTGGTCCACAGCATGTGGCGGATATGCGCGAACAGCTCGCTGCCGGCCGCGGCCGGGGCGATGTTGGTGGTGTCCGACAACGGGGAGATCTTGTCACCGAAGTACCCGCCGGAGATCACCGCGCCAGCCGTGATCGCCGGTGACATGTCCAGCCCCTGGGCGACGCCGATCAGGGCCACGCCGAGCGTTCCCGCCACCGTCCACGAGCTGCCGATCACCAGGCCGACGACCGCGCAGATCAGGCACGCGGCCGGGTAGAAGAACGACGGGTCGAGCAGGGCCAGCCCGTACACGATGAGGGTGGGCACCGTCCCGCTGAGGATCCAGGTGCCGATCAGGGCGCCGACCGCCAGCAGGATGAAGATCGGACCGACGGCAAGCGAGATGCCGCCGACCATGCCTTCCAGGATGTCGTCCCAGCGCAGGCCGTTGCGGATACCGATGATCGCGGCCACGCCCGCGGCCAGCATCAGTGCCACCTGGTTGGCGCCGTAGGACGCGTTGTCGCCGAACAGGTAGACCGCCGTGCCCAACAGGGTGGCCAGCAACACCAACGGCACCAAGGACTGGAACAGCGACGGCTCCCGCGCCTGCAGATCGGTCATCGGATCAGGCCCGGCGCCGGAGCTTGCTGTGGCGGTACCCGTAGAAGACGTAGATCAGCAGTCCGATTGCGATCCAGCCCAGCAGCAGCCGCCAGTGTTCGGCAAACGGTTGCGAGAACAGGTACAGGCACGACACCACCCCGAGTGGGCAGATCAGGATCGCGAACGGCACCTTGAACGGGCGGGGCAGGTCGGGGCGGGTCCGGCGCAGGATCAGCACGCCGGCGCAGACGGTGGCGAACGCCAGCAGGGTGCCCATGGACACCATCTCGCCCAGCAGCCCGATCGGCAGGAACCCCGCCAGCACCGCCGCGATGACGCCGACGATGACCGTGCCGATGTACGGCGTGTGGAACTTCGGGTGGACCTTGCCGAACAGGCGGGGCAGCAGGCCGTCGCGCGACATGCTGTAGAAGATGCGCGGCTGCGCCATCAGCATGACCAGGATCACCGAGGACAGACCGGCGATCGCCGCGATCTCCACCAGCGTCTGCAGCCAGCCCAGCGACGGGTAGTTGTTGAGCGCCGTCGACACCGGTTCGGGCGTGCCCAGCAGGCGGTAATCCATCATGCCGGTCAGTACCGCGCAGACCACGATGTAGAGCAGGGTGCAGACCACCAGCGAGCCGAGGATACCGACCGGCATGTCCTTCTGCGGGTTCTTGGCCTCGCCCGCCGCGGTGGAGACCGCGTCGAAGCCGATGTAGGCGAAGAACACGATCGCCGCCGCGCGCATCACGCCGTCCACGCCGAAGCGGCCGGGACCTTCGTTGGCGGGGATGAAGGGTTCCCAGTTGCCCGGATCGACGTACTGCGCGCCGAACGCGATGAACAGCAGGATCACGGTCACCTTGATCGCAACGATGATGCCGTTGACGAACGCCGACTGGGTGATGCCCACGTATCCCACGCCGGTGACGAACGCGATGATCAGCACCGCCGGGAGGTTGATGAGCGTGCCGGTGCGGACGAAGTCACCGCCCTCCACCGCGAACGGCGCGCTGGCCAGCGCCGCGGGTAGTGCTAGGTCGAAGTTGGTAAGGAAGGCATTGAGGTAACCCGACCAGCCCACCGCGACCGTCGATGAAGCGAACAGGTACTCCAGCACCAGGCACCAGCCGATGAACCAGGCGACGCCTTCGCCCAGGGTGGCGTACGAATACGAATAGGCACTGCCCGACACCGGCAGCATCGCGGCGAACTCGGCGTAGCACAGGCCCGCGAATGCACAGGCGATGCCGGCGATGACGAAGCTGAGCATGATCGCCGGGCCGGCGTGCTCGGCGGCGGCCTGGCCGGTCAGCACGAAGATGCCCGCGCCGATCACCGCGCCCACGCCCAGCAGGATCAGCTGGGTCCCGGTGAGGGTGCGCTTGAGGTCGGCTTCGCCCTCCAGGCTGCCTTCGAACGGTTCACCGGCGTCGACGTGGCCTGCCGGCTCGATCGGCTTGGTCGCTAGAACATTCTTGAACATCCGGATCCCCAGGTGACAGCCGCGCTGCGGCGTCCGCGTCGATGGTCCGCCAGCGCGGACGCGCGGCGAGGTGGCGGGCCACCTTACCCCAGCCAAGAAACGAGCGGCAAGCCACCTTCGGCACGGTCCATGGGGCGCGCGAACCACTGGATAATCAGCGACCCGGGCGCTTGCCGAAGGCGCCTCCAAACGTACCGGCACGTATGCGCGACAGCGACAACCACCTCCACGTACCCATCCGCTCGGCCCTGGCCGACTACCTGCGGTCCTGGCCGGACGAGAGCGAGGTCGCGGCGCAGTTCACCGGCCTGCTCGATGAGAGTCCGAACGACACGCACGCGTTCGTACGCGAGCGGCTCGAGGGCCACTTCACCGCGTCGAGCTGGCTGGTCGATCGCGACGGACGCCGGGTGTTACTGACCCACCACCGAAAGCTTGGCCGGTGGCTGCAGCTGGGGGGCCACGCCGATGGGGATACCGACCTGGCCGACGTCGCGCTACGCGAGGCCGAAGAAGAGTCGGGGCTGACGGACCTGGTGGTGGAGGGCGGCCTGTTCGACCTGGACCGCCACTGGATCCCGTCACGCGGTGACGTGCCGGGCCACTGGCATTACGACGCGCGCTACGTAGTGCGGGCGACGGGGAGCGAAGCGTTTGTTGTCGGCCACGAATCGCTCGACCTGGCCTGGCGCGACATCGCCGCGATCGAGGCAGACCCGGCCGCGGATGAATCGTTGCGGCGGATGGCGCGCAAGTGGCTTGCGCGCACCGCCTGAGCCGCCTCAGTCCGCGCGGCCGGAGAACTCGCCACTGGTGGTGTTGACCAGCACGCGCTCGCCGTTGGCGATGTACTCGGGGACCATGATCTCCAGGCCGGTCGACAGCTTGGCCGGCTTCGGGCGCTTGGTGGCCGTGCCGCCCTTGAGCTCCGGCGGGGTCTCGACGACTTCGATCGCCACGGTCTGCGGCAACTGCAGTGCGACCGGCTGGTCGTCGATGATCTGCACGTAGCAGCCCGACAGCTCGTCGACGATGTAACCGGCGTCGTCGCCGACCACGTCCGCGTCAAGCGTGTACGGGGTGTAGTCCTCGTCGTCGAGGAACACGAAAGCGTCGCCGTCCTTGTAGGAGAACGTCGCCTGCCGGCGGCTCAGCTCGACTTCCTTGAGCTCGTCGTCGCCGCCGAGGCTGAGGTCGAGCTTGTTGCCGCCCGGCACCGAATACATCGTGAAACGGAACTTGACGTTGCCGCCACGCCCCTGCGGCGAGCTGCGCTCGATGTCGCGCACCTGGTACACGGTGTTGTTGTGTTCGACCACGTTACCTTTCTTGACGTCGTAGGCTTTCATGCGGGTTCCGGATGGGAGTTCGGGCTCCGGGAGGAGCATCTGTCGCAGGGGATGTCATGTAGGAGCGACGTGAGTCGCGACCGGTACGCGGCCCAGGGCGTTCGGCGGGTCGCGACTCACGTCGCTCCTACAGGGATGGCATGGCGCCCCTACTTCGGCGCCAGGCGGGTCGCGCCGTCGAGGCGGATCGTTTCGCCGTTGAGATAGGTGTTGCCGAGGATGTAGGCAACCAGGTCGGCGAACTCCTCCGGCTGTCCCAGCCGCGACGGGAACGGGATGGTGGCGGCCAGCGACTGCTGCACGCTCTCGGGCATGCCGTCGACCATCGGGGTCCAGAACACGCCCGGGGCGATCGTCATCACCCGGATGCCGAACCGCGCCAGTTCGCGCGCCATCGGCAGGGTCATGCCGACCACGCCGCCCTTGGACGCCGAATACGCGGCCTGGCCGATCTGGCCCTCGTAGGCGGCGACCGAAGCGGTGTTGACGATCACGCCGCGCTCGCCGTCGGTGCCGGCCTCGTTGTGCTGCATCACGTCGGCGGCGGCCTTGGCGACGTTGAAGCTGCCAACCAGGTTGACCATCACCGTGGACTGGAACTGCGACAGTGGCATCGGTGCCTCGCGACCGAGCACGCGGCCCGCGCCGAGGATGCCGGCACAGTTGACCGCAACGTTGAGGCCCCCAAGGAAGTCCTTCGCCGCCGCGACGTTGGCAACGACGCCAGCCTCGTCGGACACGTCGGTCCGGAAGAACCGTGCGTTCGCCTCGCCCAGTTCGGCGACCGCTGCCGCACCCTTGTCCTCGTTGACGTCGAACAGGGCGACCTTGCCGCCTTGCTTGACCAGGTGGCGGGCGACGGCCAGGCCAAGGCCGGAAACACCGCCGGTGACGATGGCGCGGGTATCGGAAAGCTGCATGGGAGTCTCGCGGAACAGAATGAGACGGCGATTCTAAGGCAGGTAGCGCGCCTGCACTTCCGCGGGGGTCAGCCCGGGGGCAAACAGGAAACCCTGGCCGATGGCGACCCCAAGACCCAGCAGGAACTCGCGCTGCGCGTGGCTTTCCACGCCTTCCGCCACCAGCCCAAGCTTCAGGCTGCGGGCGATGCCGGTGACCGCCTCGCACACGGCCACGTCGGAGGCGTTGTCCGGCACGCCCTGGACGAACAACTGGCTCAGCTTCAGGCCGTGGATGGGCAGCCGGCGCAGGTAGTTGAGCGCGCTGTAGCCCTCGCCGAAATCATCGATGGTCAGCATCACCCCAAGCTCGCGCAGGGCGGCGAAGGTGCGCAGTGTTTCGGGCTCGTCTTCGATCAGCACCCGCTCGGTGAATTCCAGCTCGAGTGCGTGGCCGGGCAGGCCGGTTTCCTCCAGCGCCGCGCGCACGTTGCCGGCCAGGTCCTCCCCGAGGAACTGCCGGTAGGAGACATTGACCGCGATGCGCTCGATCGCCAGTCCCGCACTGCGCCAGTCGCGCAGCTGGCGGCAGGCCTGCTTGAGCACCCACCCGCCGATCCCGACGATGTCGCCGGTGGTCTCGGCGTGGTCGATGAACCGGCTCGGCTGCATCTGCCCGAGCGCCGGATTGGTCCAGCGGATCAGCGACTCCACCGCCATCAGCCGACCCGTGGCCAGCTCGACCTGTGGCTGGTAGACGAGGTGGAACTCGTCGTTGCCGACCGCCCGGCGCAACTGCGTCTCCAGTTGCAGTCGCTCCTGCTGCTGTTCGGCCAGCTCCGCCGTGAACGCCTGCCAGCCGTTGCGGCCGCGGCGCTTGCTGTCGTACATCGCCACGTCCGCATCCTGGATCAGTTGTTGCGACGTGGTGCCGTCGGCGGGGGCCTGCGCGATGCCGATGCTCGCGGTGATGGCGAACTCTTCGCCGTCGAGGCTGAAGCTGTCGCCGAAGATCTCCAGGATCGCGCGCGCCAGTCGGGCCGCGCGGTCGGGGTCGTCATCCAGTGCGCAGGTCACCAGGAATTCGTCGCCGCCGAAGCGGGCGATCAGCCCCTCGCCACCGACCGCGCGCCGGATGCGGCGGGCGGCCGAGGCGAGCAGCCGGTCGCCGGCGGCGTGGCCCAGTACGTCGTTGACGATCTTGAAACGGTCCAGATCGATGTACAGCACGGCCAGGCGCTCGCACGCCGGGTCGGCGAGGCGCGCGTCGATTTCGCTGCGGACGGCGTCGCGGTTGAGCAGGCCGGTGAGCGGATCGGTGCGCGCGCGCACCCGCAGGTGCTCCTCGGCGCGCTTGCGGTCGGTGATGTCCTGCAGCGTCCCCGTCAGCCGCTTGCTGAGCGGCCCGCCGGCCTCGGCCTCGCCGATCGCGCGCACCCAGAACGGCTCGCCGTCGGGACGCATGCCCTGCAGTTCAAGGTCGAGCGTGCGGCCGGTATCCATCGCGACGTCGAGCGCCTGTCGCAGCTGTGCGCGGTCGGAGTCGACCAGGCAATCGAGCAGGTCGTCGATGGTGCGGGGCGCCGGGTCGCGGCCGATGATCCGGCGCGATTCGGTGGTGAGGTAGAGCCGGTCGCGGCCGGTATCCCATTCCCAGCCACCGATGTGGGCCATCGCCTGGGCCCGGTCAAACAGGGTGCTGTCGCGCTTGAGTGCGGTGACATCGGAGAACAGCGAGAGCACCTGCTGCACGCGATCACTGCCCGGTCCGAACTGCGGCACCGCCGTGACGGAGAACCAGGTCAAGGTCCGACGCCGGCGATGGTAGTAGCCGAGCAACACGCTGCCGACCGGCCGGCCATGACGCAGGGCACGTGCGGCGGGCCACTCGTCGCGCGGAAGTTCGCGCCCGCTCTCGTCGACCACGTACCACTGGTCGTGGGCCATTGCGATGTCGGCGCGCTGGCCCGGGGCAATGCCGAACAACCGCATCGCCGCGGCGTTGGCATGGGTGATCAGGCCTTCCGCGTCGCGCACCAGGATGCCGGTGTCGATGGTTTCCATCAGCTCGCGGTAGCGCAACTCGGCGTCACGGCGGCCACTGAGGTCGCGGGCCACGGCGACGATGCAGTTGCGGCCGTCGTGCTCGAACCCGGCCGAATGCACCTCGACCGGGAAGCGGCTGCCATCGGCGCGCATGTTGGACACTTCGATCACGTAGGTGCCGCCGCGGTTGAGCGTCTCCCAGACCGGTCCCAGGTGGTCGTGCGCCAGGTCGGGGTTGAGCACGTGGATCGGGCGGCCGACGATCTCCTCGCGTGCGCGCCGGTAGGCCGCCAGCCCGGCGCGATTGAGATCGAGCACAATTCCGTCCGCGTCGAGGATGCTGACCGGGTCGGGAACGGCGTCGAACAGGGCGTGGTAGCGCAGCCGGGCGGCCGCGGCTTCTTCTCGAGCCGCCAGCACGGCGTCGCGTGCCTGTTGCAGCAGGGCACGGGTCTCCGCCGGCAGGGCGGGGTCGTTGCATCCTGCGTCCAGCGCCGCCAGCGTGGCCGCCACGTCCACTCCTTCGGAGTGTGGTGGCATCCCGGTCGCTGGCGGCGTGAGGCTCATGACACCGCGAGCGCCCGTCCGACCCGGCTGCCCGTCTCGCGGCCGAGCCGCCCGGCCAACCAGCGCCCCGTGTCCGCCAGCCGTGCCAGGTCCACCCCGGTCTCGATGCCGAGCCCGTGCAGCATGTAGACGACGTCCTCGGTGGCGACGTTGCCACTGGCGCCGGTGGCATACGGGCACCCGCCGGTGCCGGCGACGGAGGCGTCGACCACCGAGACGCCCACCTCCAGGCAAGCGAGGAGGTTGGCCAGTGCCTGTCCGTAGGTGTCGTGGAAGTGCACCGCCAAAGCATTGAGCGGCACTTCGCCCGCCACGGCCTGCAACATCGCGCGCGCCTTGCCGGGCGTGCCCACGCCTATCGTGTCGCCCAGCGATATTTCGTAGCAGCCCATTCCGTGGAGTTGACGTGCGACGCGGACGACATCGGCCAGCGGCACCTCCCCCTGGTAGGGACAGCCCAGCACGGTCGAGACGTAGCCACGCACCCGGACCCCGTCGCCGCGTGCGCGCTCCAGCACCGGCGCGAACCGCTGCAGCGATTCGTCGATCGAGGCATTGATGTTGCGCTGGTTGAAGGCCTCCGAGGCGGCGGTGAATACCGCAATCTCCTCGACGCCGGCCTCGCGTGCGCGCTCGTATCCTTTCTCGTTGGGCACCAGCACCGGGTAATGGACGCCCGGGCGACGGGTGATCCCGGTGAACACCTCGGTGGCATCGGCCAGCTGCGGCACCCACCTGGGGCTGACGAAGCTGGTCGCCTCGATGCTCTGCAGGCCGGTGGCCGAGAGCCGGTCGATCAGTTCGATCTTGTCGGCGGTGGAGACCATCGCCTTCTCGTTCTGCAACCCGTCGCGCGGGCCGACCTCGACGATGCGCACATGGCGGGGCAGGGCGGTGCTCACGTGTCCGCTCCAGCCTCGGCCAGGGCGACCAGCACGGTATCGGCCTCGACAAAGTCGCCGGCCTGCGCGTGGATCGCGGCCACCGTGCCCGCACGGGGCGCCTTCAGGCTCAGCTCCATCTTCATCGCCTCGATCACCATGACCTCCTGGCCGGCTTCGACCGTGTCGCCGGCGCTGGCCTTCACCACCACCACGCGACCCGGCATCGGCGCGACCACGTTGTCGGCGCCTGCACCCGCGGTGCCGGCCTCATGCCGGTACATCGCCACCGGCTGCAGCCGCAGGCGGCGCTCGCCATCGTGCACCAGCAGCTCGCGCCCGTGGTCGAACACCCGGAACCGCCGTGCGCGACCGTCGAGGCGCAGGCCCAGCAGCGCGCCGTCGAACCGGGCGCCAGCCACCGTGTGCGTCGCGCCGTCGTATTCCACCTGGTACTCGCCGCCGCTGCCGTGCGCGTGAAGCTCCAGCCGCTGCTCGCCGTGCAGGAAGGCCAGCGCACGCTGGCCGGCATGGCCCAGCCGCCAGCCATCGGCGACCGCCCACGGCGACCCGGGATCGTTCGACGCGGCCGCGCCGTCGCGGCTGCCCTGTTCCTGCGCCAGCAACCGCGCGGCCGTGGCGCCGAGCAGCAGGTCGCGGTTGACCTCGTGCGCGGGCATGAACTCGTCGAGGTGGCGATCGAGATATCCGGTATCGATCGTGCCGTTGACCACGGCCGGGTGCCGCACCAGCCGCTCGAGGAAACCGATGTTGGATTTCGGACCGCTGATCGCGCACTGCGACAGCGCCTCGCGCAGGCGGGCGAGCGCACGGGGGCGGTCGGCGTCGTGGACGATGAGCTTGGCGATCATCGGGTCGTAGAAGATGGTGACCGTGTCGCCCTCGATCACGCCCGAATCGATGCGCACGTGCGCCGACGGTGCCGGCAGGCGCAGGCGCTCCAGCGTGCCCGAGCCCGGCAGGAAGCCCGCCTCGGGGTCCTCGGCGTACAGCCGCAGTTCGATCGCGTGGCCGGACTGGGCGATGTCGTCCTGCGCGAGCGGCAGCGGCTCGCCAGCGGCGACCTGCAACTGCCACGCCACCAGGTCCAGGCCGGTCACGCACTCCGTGACCGGGTGCTCGACCTGCAGGCGGGTGTTGATCTCCATGAAGTAGAAGTTGCCCGCCGGGTCGACGATGAACTCGACCGTGCCGGCATTGGCGTAGTCGATCGCACGCGCGGCCAGCACCGCGGCATCGCCCATCGCCTGTCGCAGCGCGGGCGTGAGGAACGGCGACGGCGACTCTTCCAGCACCTTCTGGTAGCGGCGCTGCGCCGAGCATTCGCGCTCGTTGAGGTGGATGACATTGCCGTGCGCGTCGCCGAACACCTGGATCTCGATGTGGCGCGGCTGTTCGATGTAGCGCTCCAGCAACACCCGGTCGCGGCCGAACGCGTTGCCGGCTTCGCGCTGGCACGACTGCAGGTTGTCGGCGAACTCGCCGGCCTCGCGCACGATGCGCATGCCCTTGCCGCCGCCGCCGTGCGCGGCCTTGATCATCAGCGGGTAACCGATGCGGTCCGCCTCGGCCTGCAGGTGGGCCGGGTCCTGGTTCTCGCCGGTGTAGCCCGGCACCACCGGCACGCCGGCCGTCTGCATCAGCTCCTTCGCGCCGGCCTTGCTGCCCATGCGGCGCATCGATGCGGCCTTCGGGCCGATGAACACGATGCCGGCCGACTCGGACGCGTCGGCGAAGTCGGCGTTCTCCGACAGGAACCCGTAGCCCGGGTGGATGGCCTCTGCACCGGCCTTGCGTGCGACCTCGATGATCGCGTCACCACGCAGGTAACTGTCGGCTGGCCGCGGGCCGCCAATGCAGTACGCCTCGTCGGCCTGGCGCACGTGCTGGGCGTCGGCGTCGGCTTCCGAGTACACCGCGACGGTGCGGATGCCCAGCGCACGACAGGTGCGGATGACGCGGCACGCGATTTCGCCGCGGTTGGCGATGAGGATCTTGTTGAACATGCGAGGGTTGCCGGATTGCGTACGGGGGGAGGGCGTGCGGTTCACTCGCACCAGCCCGGTCTGCGCTTGTCGAGGAAGGCGCCCAGGCCTTCCTGGCCTTCCTTCGACACACGCAGGCGCGCGATCAGTGCCGCGTTGTCGGCATCGTGCCGGGCCCCGTCGGTGTGGGCCGAGACTTGGCGCACCAGCGCCTTGGCCTGCGCCGATGCGACCGGGCCGGCCTTCAGCAGCAGTTCGACCTGGCGTTGCAGGGTCGCGTCGAGGTCTTCGGCATCGACCGCTTCATGCAGCAGGCCCATCCGGTGGGCCTGGGCGGCGTCGAAAATTTCCGCGCTGGCAAACCAGCGGCGCGCCTGGCGTGCGCCGATCGCCTCGATGACATACGGCGAAATCACCGCCGGAAGCAGGCCGAGCTTGCTCTCGGTCAGGCCGAACTTGGCTCCGAACGCACCGATGGCGATGTCGCAGCAGGCCACCAGGCCCACGCCGCCACCGAACGCCGCGCCGTGCACGCGGGCGATGGTCGGCTTGGGCAGCTCGTTGAGGGTGCGCATGAGCCGCGCCAGCGCGAGCGAGTCCTCGCGGTTCTCGTCCTCGCTGGCGCTGGCCATGCCACGCATCCAGTTGAGGTCGGCGCCGGCGGAGAACGACGCGCCTTCGCCTTCAATAATCACCACCCGGACCGTGGGGTCGGAACCGACCGCCTCCAGCGCGCCGGTCAGGGCGGCGATCAGCATCGCGTCGAACGCGTTGTGGACGTCCGGGCGGCTCAGCCGCAGGTGTGCGACCGGTCCATCGCGCAGGTGCAGCAGGGGGTGGCTCATCTGTATGCGTCCTTGGCGGGAGTGGGGATGATAGCCGTCGTGCCCGGGCGCCGCGCCGGGACACGCCGGGGCCGACATGGGTCAATGCGATCAATTCTCATTTAACGTAGGATGGCGGGATCACCACCGGCCCGCCGTTTCCATGACCCTGACCCTTCGTTGCCTGGTTGCTTCCCTGCTGCTGATGTTCGCGATGTCGGCGAATGCCACCACCGGCGCGCAGACCGTCTGGCGCCTGCTCGACTACATCGCGGTCGATTACGCGGTGGCGGTGCAGGACGGCGAAGTCGTGAGCGAGGGCGAGTACGCCGAGATGATCGAGTTCGCCGACTCGGTGAACGAGCGCATGGCGGCGTTGCCCGCGACCTCCGAGACGGCGGAACTCATCGACGGCGCCGCCGCGCTGCAAGCCGCGATCGACGCCAAGGCCGACCCGTCCGCAGTGGCCGGGCTGGCGCGCGGGCTGGCCGGACAGTTGCTGCAGGCGTACCCGATGCCCGTCGCACCGTCCTCGACGCCCGACCTTGCGGCGGCGTCGGGCCTGTACCAGCAGCAGTGCGCCAGTTGCCACGGAACCACCGGTGCGGGCGACGGCCCGGCCGGGGTCGCGCTGGATCCGGCACCAATCGCGTTCACCGATCGCGAGCGCGCCCGCGAGCGCAGCATCTTCGCGCTGTACCAGGTGATCGAGCAGGGACTGGAAGGCACCAGCATGGGCAGCTACGCGCATCTGCCCGTCGACGACCGCTGGGCGCTCTCCTTCCACATCGGCCAGTACGCCTACCCCGAAGCGCTGGTGGACGAGGGCCGCCGCTTGTGGGAAGGCGACGATTCCCTGCGCCTGCTCGTGCCGGACCTCGCCGCGCTTACCCAACTGACCCCGGCCGCGCTTGCGGAAGAGGTCGGCGAGGATCGGGCCGCGGCGCTGATGGCCTACCTGCGGCGCACGCCCGAGGCGGTCGAAGCTCGGCCCGAAGGCTCCCTGACCCTGTCGCGCCAACGCCTGGCCGAAGGCCTGGCAGCCTACGCGGCCGGCGACCGGGGCGGCGCACGCGACCTGATGCTGTCGGCCTACCTGGACGGATTCGAGCCCGTCGAACCGCTTCTCGCATCGCGCGACCCTGCATTGATGGCGCGCATCGAAACCGCAATGGGCGAGTTGCGCTCGCGCATCGCCAGCTCGGCGGACGTGGAGGAGGTGCAGGCGCAGGTCGCGGTGGTCAATGGCCTGTTCGACGACGCCGAGGCCACGCTGTCGCCTGACCAGGCCACCGCGGTCTCCTCCTTCATCGGTGCTTTCACCATCCTGTTGCGCGAAGGGCTGGAAGCACTGCTGCTGGTGATCGCGATGATCGCTTTCCTGCGCAAGGCCAACCGCACCGAGGTGATGCCGTACGTGCATGCAGGCTGGGTCGGCGCGTTGCTGGCAGGCGTCCTGACCTGGGGCGCGGCGACCTACCTGGTCAGCATCAGTGGTGCCAGTCGCGAGCTGACCGAAGGCTTCGCCGCGCTGTTCGCAGCGGTGGTGCTGCTGTTCGTCGGCATCTGGATGCACGGCAAGAGCCAGGCTGGCGCATGGCAGCGCTACATCCGCGACAAGCTCTCGCACGCGCTCTCGCGGCGGTCGGCGTGGTTCCTGTTCCTGCTCTCGTTCGTGGTCGTTTACCGCGAGGTGTTCGAGACCGTGCTGTTCTATGCGGCGCTGTGGACGCAGGGCAACCCGTCCGCGATCCTGGCCGGCGCGGCCGTCGCCGTGGTGGTGCTGGGTGTCGTGGCGTGGGCGATGCTGCGCTACTCGCGCAAGCTGCCGATCGCCCGTTTCTTCGCCATCAGCTCCGTGCTCATCGCGGTTCTAGCGGTGATGCTGGCCGGCAAGGGCATCGCCGCCCTGCAGGAAGCCGGCTGGTTGCCGATGAGCCTGATCTCGTTCCCGCGGGTCGACCTGCTGGGTGTGTATCCGACGCTGGAGGGCGTGGGCACGCAGTTGCTGGTCCTGGCGACCCTGGCCGCCGGTTTCTGGCTCAACCGCCGGGCCGCGTCGGCGGTCGCGGTGACACCGGCGCACGATTCGAACTGATCGTCGGCCGCTGCACGGGCGCGGCGCCCACGGGCGCCACGCCGGTCAATGCCGGCTGCGCTTCGCGGCCGACCCTTTCACCTCGCTGGCTTCCACCCGCAGGCTGAAGGTGCGCTCCTCGCCGGGGTGGATCGCGCCGACCCCGACGACCTGGCGGTTGACCTCCCGGCCGCGCCCATCGCGGATCGACAGCACCATCGAGTACTCGCAGGCGCCCTGGGCGGGCGCCGGGATGGTGCCCTCGACCTGCAGCGGCGAAAACGTCGCCGCCTCGGCCACTTCCGCGTCGAAGCGCAGGTGCCCGCGGCACTGCGGACACACGCTGGCGCTCTCGAGGATGGTGGTCTTGCAGTGCGGGCAGGTGCGCGTCGCGCCCGCGGTCCCGGGGCGCGGGGCGCTCATGCGTCGTTGTCGGAAGCGGCCTTGTCGGACTTGCCGTTGCCGCCCTTGCCGTTGGAGCCGCCGGTGGCCTTGTCGCCCCAGCCGAAGTCGACCTGGCCACGCATCCTCGCGCCGGTGGCGACCGTCAGCGCGCCGGCCTTGACGTCGCCGGTGAGGGCGCCGGACTCGAGCAGCTCGACCTTCTGCGCGGATTCGATGTTGCCTTCCAGCTCGCCGGCCACGATGACCTTGTGGGCGCGCACGCCGCCCGACAGCCGCGCGCCGGGCTCGATGGTCAGGTTGCCCTGCACGTTGACGTCGCCGTTGAACTTGCCGGCGATGCGGACGTGGCCGGTGCCTTCGATCTTGCCCTCGATGGTCAGTTCAGCGGCGATCAGCGATTCCTTCAACGGCGCCTCGTTGCGCGCCGGGCTCGCGGCAGGAGTGGCCGGGGCGGGCGCCGGCGAGGTGATGTCGCGGATCGGCGTCGGCTCGAAGCTGGCGGCCTTCGGGCTCTCGGCCGGCGCGGCCGGCGTGGGGGCGGGGTTCTTGGCGGGGGTTGAGTCTTTCCAGATGGCCATCGGCAGGGTCCGTGCTTGGTGGGCGGGACCTCCGAACTTAGCACCTGCTTCACGGCGTCATCATGTGACACTTCACGTCACCCGGCACGCCTTCAGGAAGCGGTCAGGAATTCCCCGTTCATCGGTGCGCACCGTCACGTCCGCAGCTACTACATGCGGAACACGCCAAAGCGGGTCCGGTCCTCGATGGGCGCGTTGAGGCTGGCCGACAACCCCAGGCCGAGCACGCGGCGCGTGTCGGCCGGGTCGATGATGCCGTCGTCCCACAGCCGCGCGGTGGCGTAGTAGGGGTTGCCCTGGTCTTCGTACTGTTGGCGGATGGGCGCCTTGAAGGTCTCTTCCTCATCCATCGACCAGTCGCCGCCGCGGGCCTCGATACCGTCCCGCTTGACCGTCGCCAGCACCGAGGCCGCCTGCTCGCCGCCCATCACGCTGATGCGCGCGTTCGGCCACATCCACAGGAACCGCGCGCCATAGGCCCGGCCGCACATCGCGTAGTTGCCGGCGCCGAAGCTGCCGCCGATCACCACCGTGAACTTCGGTACGTGCGAGCACGCCACCGCGGTCACCATCTTGGCCCCGTCCTTGGCGATGCCGGCCTGCTCGTACTTCTTGCCGACCATGAAGCCGGTGATGTTCTGCAGGAACACCAGCGGGATGCCGCGCTGGTTGCACAGCTCGATGAAGTGCGCGCCCTTGAGCGCGCTCTCGGCGAACAGGATGCCGTTGTTGGCGATGACGCCGACCGGATAGCCGTGCAGGTGCGCGAAGCCGGTCACCAGGGTCTTGCCGTAGCGCGCCTTGAACTCCTGGAACTCGCTGCCGTCGACGACACGGGCGATCACCTCGCGGATGTCGAACGGGCGGCGGGCATCCTTCGGCACGATGCCGTACAGCTCCTCGGCGGCGAACAGCGGGTCGCGAACCGGCCGCGTGGCGACCGGAAGCACCTTGTTCCGGTTGAACGTGCCGACGATGTCGCGCGCGATCTGCAGCGCATGGCGGTCGTCGTCGGCGAAGTGGTCGGCTACCCCCGAGATGCTCGTGTGCACGTCGGCGCCGCCGAGCGTCTCCGCATCGACCACCTCGCCGGTGGCGGCCTTCACCAGTGGCGGCCCCCCGAGGAAGATCGTGCCCTGTTCCTTCACGATCACCGACTCGTCGCACATGGCCGGCACGTAGGCACCACCGGCGGTGCACGAACCCATTACCACGGCCACCTGAGGGATGTTCTCGGCGCTCATGCGGGCCTGGTTGTAAAAGATCCGACCGAAGTGCTCCTTGTCGGGGAAGACCTCGTCCTGCAGCGGCAGGAAGGCGCCGCCGGAGTCGACCAGGTAGATGCACGGCAGGTTGTTCTCGCGCGCGACTTCCTGCGCGCGCAGGTGCTTCTTGACCGTCATTGGGAAGTAGGTGCCGCCCTTGACCGTAGCGTCGTTGGCCACGACTACCACCTCCTGGCCCATCACCCGGCCGATGCCGCAGACCATGCCTGCCGCCGGCGCGGCGTCGGCGTACATCCCTTCGGCGGCCAGCGGCGCGATCTCGAGGAACGGCGAGCCGGGGTCGAGCAGGGCGGTGATGCGGTCGCGCGCCAGCAGCTTGCCGCGCGCAGTGTGTTTGTCGCGGGCCTTGTCGCCGCCGCCGGCCGCCGCGCGTGCAAGCCGGGCATCGAGCTCATCGACCAGTGCGCGATGCCAGGCGGCGTTGTCGCGGAAATCCTGCGAGCGGGGGTCGAGGGCGGAGCTCAGTACGGGCATGCGGTTCTGCGCGGCGATGGAGACGGCACAGGATAACCGCGACGCGGCGGCGGTAGGTCCGGCGACCGGAGCGCCTGCGTGCGCCCAAACAAAAACGGGCCCGCCGTAGCGGACCCGTCCTGGTCAGGCAGAGCGCGGGACGTCAGTCCTGCACTTCGGCGTTGGCCTCGGCCTCGGCTTCCACCTGCTCCTGCTCCATCTCGGCGGAGACGTTGGCAGCAGCGTCGCCGATCGCACCGGCGGCGTTGGCCTTGCCTTCTTCATAGGCTTCCTGCAGCGGGTCGACAGCCGCGTCGGCGGCGGCGGCGACCGTACCGGCAGCAGCAGCGGCACCGGCAGCGGCAGCCTCGGCGCTGGCGGCAGCCGCATCACCCGCGGACTCGGCGGCAACGGCCGCCTGGTCACCGGCGACTTCGGCCTCGGCGGCCGCCTCGTTGGCTTCCTGGTTGGCGGTCGGCGAGTTGCAGGCGGTAAGCGCGAACGCACCCGCGGCGAGGAGGATCAAAAGCTTGTTGTTCATTTGCAGACTCCTGTGTGTCGGCAGTTGACTTCGATAGAGCGCCGGTCCTGCCGGCGGCGGCACTATCGAGGCGGGCCGTGTAAAGGAATGTGAAGGCGCCGGGCCGGCCCCGGCAGACGGGTACAAAAAAACCGCCGGGAAAACCCGGCGGTCTTTTGGATCAATAACTCGGGCCAGAATTAGAGGCCGTCGTTGTTGGTCTCGGCATCGGCACCGGCAGCAGCCTCTTCGGCCGCGTCCTGGGCCTGCTCGGCGGCGTCGGCTGCATTCTCGGCAGCGTCGGCAGCGTCGTCGGCGTCGGTCATGTCGGTCGCACCGGCAGCGGCGTCGGCCGAGGTCGCAGCGGCGTCAGCAGCGGCGGCGGCGGTGTCGGCAGCAGCCTGGGCAGCGTCGGCAGCGTCGTCGGCGTCGGTCATGTCGGTCGCACCGGCAGCGGCGTCGGCCGAGGTCGCAGCGGCGTCAGCAGCGGCGGCGGCGGTGTCGGCAGCAGCCTGGGCAGCGTCGGCAGCCATGGCGTCGCCAGCAGCAGCGGCGTTGGCAGCGGCTTCGGAAGCCTCGCCAGCAGCCTCGGCGGCTTCGGCGGCGGAGTCTTCAGCCTGCTGCTGGTTCGAGCAGGCAACCAGGGCAAAGCCCATAGCCAGGGCAAGCAGCGCCTTGTTGAAAGTCATGGTTCGTTCCTCGTCGTATAAAAATGTGGGCAACGCGCAATTGCGCGCCGATAACATGATGACAACGCCGCGACGCCTGTCAAGCGGCACGTTGTGTTTTTAAGTTAATGCCTCGTTAACTGGTTCAGGGGTCTTTCCGACGGCCGGTCATCCAACATGAACAGGGCGTGATAAAAGCCCCCCCGTCGCGCCCTGCTGGCGGTTCAGAGCAGTTCGACGGCAATCGCGGTGGCTTCGCCGCCACCGATGCAGAGCGATGCGACACCACGCTTACCGCCACGCGCGCGCAATGCATTGAGCAGCGTGACAATCAAACGCGCGCCGCTTGCGCCGATCGGATGACCGAGCGCCACCGCGCCGCCGTGCACGTTGATCTTTTCGTGCGGAATGCCGAGGTCCTTGATCGGCGCCATCGCCACGCACGCGAAGGCTTCGTTGATCTCGAACAGGTCGACGTCCTCGATCTTCCAGCCGGCCTTTTCGAGCACGTTGGAAATCGCCTTGACGGGCGCGGTGGTGAACCACTCCGGCGCCTGCGCGTGGCCCGCGTGCGCAACGATCCGCGCCAGCGGCTTCAGCCCGCGCGATGCGGCTTCGTCGGCCGACATCAGCACCGTGGCGGCAGCGCCGTCGGAGATCTTCGACGACGACGCTGCGGTCAACACGCCGTCCTTGCCGAACGCGGCGCGCAGGCCGGGGATCTTGCCGGTATCGATCTTGCCCGGCTCCTCGTCGGTGTCGACGACGACTTCGCCCTTGCGCGTCTTGACGGTCACCGGAACGATCTCGTCCTTGAACGCACCGTCGGCCTGCGCCTTCTTGGCGCGGTTGACGCTTTCGGCCGCGAACGCGTCCAGCGCCTCGCGATCGAACCCGTAGGTGTTGCAGGTGGTGTCGCCGAACACGCCCATCGCCTTGCCGTCATACGGATTGGTCAGGCCGTCGTGTGCCATGTGGTCGAGCATCTCGGTGCTGCCGTAGCGGATGCCGGTGCGCGAGTTGTTGAGCAGGTGCGGGGCGTTGGTCATCGACTCCATGCCGCCGGCGACAACCACGCTGGCTGAACCGGCCTTGATCATGTCGTGGCCCAGCATCACGGCCTTCATACCCGAGCCGCAGACCTTGTTGATGGTGGTGCACGCGGCCGAGTCGGGCAGGCCGGCACCCAGCGCGGCCTGGCGCGCCGGTGCCTGGCCGAGGCCGGCGGGCAGCACGCAACCCATGATGACCTCCTGGACCTGGTCGGGCGCGATGCCGGCCTGCTCGAGCGCGCCAGTGATGGCGGCAACGCCGAGTTGCGGTGTGGGCACGCCGGTGAACTGGCCGAGGAAGGAACCGATGGCGGTGCGCTTGGCACCGACGATGACGACGTCGCTCATGGGGGACTCCAGTGGATGGGACCGGCGGCGCGGCCGTTGGATCAACCCGTTGCCGCTGCCGCATCGGCCGATTATGCGGCGGCGTGCTGCAGTGCCGCAAACCCGCACAACGCTTCAGCAGTTTGAATGGGGCGGCGATTGTGCGTGTCGCGAACCCGTCCGATACTCGGACGACTGGCCGATCATGCGTGCAGTCCGTTCGATGCGCGTGGCCGTTGTCGACCTCCGGGGGAAAAATGGATTTGCATCGCAACGCACTCGCCCACGCCTGCCGCGTGGCTTTGGGAAGTATCGGCCTGGTCGTGTTGGCGGGCTGTGGTGGTGGCGGCGGTAGCGACACGGTCGTGCGACCTGACCCGCCTCCGGCGGCGCCGCCGGCCGACCCGGTGGTGTACGACCCAAACCCCGCGTTCTCCAAGCACCTGACCGTGACCAACACCCAGGTGGCGCACGCGGCCGGTTTCACCGGTGAGGGCGTGCGCATCGGCGTGATCGACAGTGGCGTCAACCGCAACCATCCTGCGCTCTCGCCGCGCGTGGTCTACAACGAGACCTACCTCGATCCGAACCGTAACAACCTGTCGGTCGACGACGTGGTGGGGCACGGCACGGCGGTGGCGCAGGTCATGGCCGGCACGGCGTTCGGTGAATGGCCTGGCGGCATCGCGCCGGGCGCGGAGATCCTCTCGGCGCGCATCATCTCCGACACCCCGCCGGTCGATGACGGGTCCGGCGAGGGCAACGAGGTCGACGGCGCGCTCGGGCTGCTGCAGGTCCACCAGGACCTGGTCGCGCAGGGCATGCGGATCATGAACAACTCGTGGGGCGGCCTGTACTGGACCAACCCCAACGCGACGGCGCCGATTGCCGAGGAATACCGGCCCTTCATCCGCGACCACGACGGCCTGGTGGTGTTTTCCACCGGCAACTCGGGCTTCGATGATCCATCCAGCATGGCTGCGTTGCCGAGCCAGCTTGGCCCGAACGGCTCGACGCCCGCGGCCGACCTGGAGCGCGGCTGGATCGCCGTGGCGGCGGTCAACGCGGATGCGCCCGACGAACTGGCGATCTATTCCAATGCCTGCGGCGTCGCCAAGGACTACTGCATGGTCGCGCCCGGCAACGTGGTGACCACCGGCACCGACGACGCGCCCGACGATCCCAGCTACTGGAACTGGCAGGGCACCTCGTTCTCGGGGCCGCTGGTCTCCGGTGCCGCGGCGCTGGTGTGGGAGGCGTTCCCGTACTTCAACAACGACCTCGTCCGGCAGACGCTGCTGGGCACGGCCACCGACATCGGTGCCGCCGGCGTCGACGACATCTTCGGCCATGGCCTGCTCAACGTGGGTGCAGCGGTGCAGGGTCCGGGGCGGCTGGACTGGGGCCAGGTGGTCGCCAACTTCAACGGCGGCGCCTCGTTCTGGGACAACGACATCAGCGGCGCCGGCGGTCTCACCAAGCGCGGCAGCGGCGAGCTGGTGCTGACCGGCAACAACAGCTATTCCGGCGACACCCGGGTGGAGTCCGGCATCATCAGCGCGCTCTCGCACCTGCCGGGCAACGCGGTGGTCGGGGCCGATGGCGGGCTGGCGCTGGAGGGCAGCAGCGTCCTGGGCAACCTGTCCAATGACGGCGTGGTCTTCATGTACGGCGGCGACTCGGAAGGGCTCACCCACACCGTGGGCGGCGACTTCCGGCAGGGCGCCGGCGGCGTCTTCGCGTTCGACGTCGGCTCGCGGATGCAGGTGGCCGGCAGCGCGCAGATCGACGGCGACGCGCTGGTGGCCGGCGTCACCGAGGGCTACGTGTACTCGTCGAGCGAGACCTTCCTGACCGCGGCCGGCGGCATTACCGGCCAGTTCGACAACCTGCTGGCGGGCGAGGGCGTGTTCCTCGAGGCCGACCTGGCCTACACCGCCAACGCGGTGTCGCTTGAGATCCAGCGGCTGGACGTCAATGCGACGGCACAGGCATTCGGCCTGAGCGCGGCGGCGGTCGGCAGCGCGCTGCGGGTGGAGAACGCCTTCCGACTGATTGACGGCAGCGCCGTGCGGTTGTCGGGCGACCCGATGGTGGGCGGCTTCATCGAGGGTGCGTCGGCACTGCAGCGCACCGCGACCGTTGCCGGGGCCGAGCAGTCGCTGGCCAGCCTGTCGGGCGAGTTGCATGCGGCCGACACCGCGTTCGCGATGATGGCGATCGAGGGCGGACGGCACGCGCTGGAGTCGCGCCTGGACACGCTGGAGCGCACGGGCGTGGCCGGTGGCTGGGCGCAGCGCCTCGATGGCGAGCGTTCGATGTGGTCGCACACCCGGCTCGACAGCAACGGCTGGATGATCGGCCATGACCGCTGGTTCGGGCCGAACCTGATGGTCGGTGCCGCGTTCGGCCAGAGCGACGGCCAGGGCGCGCACACGCTGCGTGGCGACCGCGAGCGCAACCGCCAGATCGAAGGCCAGTTCTATGCGGCCTGGGAAGACGGCGGCAACTACGTGCTCGGCCGGATGGCGCTGGGCAGCATCGACCGCCGCCTGCAGCGCGACATCCTGCTCGGGTCGCGGCACTACGGCGTAGGCACCGACTACGACAACCGCTACACGACGTTGGGCGTGCAGGCGGGCCACCGGTTCCAGCTCGGCGGCGCGACGTTGACCCCGTACCTGGGCACCCAGGCGATCCGGCTGGAGCGCGATGGCTTCAGCGAGCAGGGCGCGGCCGGCTTCGGCCTGAGTTCCGCCGGTTCCACGCTGGACGCGACCCAGGCGCTGGCCGGTGCGCGGTTCGAGCGGGGCTGGTGGCTCGGCGCCGCGCGCCTGTCGATGCAGGGCCGGCTGGAGTGGCAGCACACGCTGTCGCAGTCGGGCAGCGCGATCGATGCGCGGTTCACCGGGCTCGATGTGTGGTCGCCGATTGCCGGCAGTGGCCTGGATGACGACGCGACCGTGTTCGGGCTTGGCCTCGGGCTCGCATTGCCGGAGGCGGGCCGATTCGGCTTCGACCTCGATACCCGCCACGTGGGGGGACGCAGCTACACGGGCGCCTTCGCCAACTGGACCGTCGGGTTCTGAGGCCAGGGTAAGGTGCAACGAAAAACGCCGTGATTCTCCGCGGCGTTTTTTTTATGCGTCCGTTGTAGGAGCGACGTGAGTCGCGATCGTGACGCGGCGCAGGCCGATTGTTCCCGATCGCGGCTTACGCCGCTCCTACAGGAGCATGCAGTCAATCAGCTCTTGCCGTCGAACAGCTCGCGGCCGATGAGCATGCGGCGGATCTCGTTGGTGCCGGCGCCGATCGCGTAGAGCTTGGCGTCGCGCAGGATGCGGCCGGTCGGGTATTCGTTGATGTAACCGTTGCCGCCCAAGCTCTGGATCGCTTCCAGCGCCACCTGCACCGCGGCTTCCGAGGCGTGCAGCAGGCACGATGCGGCATCGACGCGGCTCTTGTGGCCGGCGTCGTAGTCGCGCGCCACCTGGTAGGCGAACGCCCGCGACGACTGCAGCGCGGTGTACATGTCGGCGATCTTGGCCTGCATGATCCCGAACGTGCCAATCGCCGCGTCGAACTGCCGGCGCTCGCGCACGTAGGGCAGGGTGATGTCGAGCGCGGCCTGCATCAGGCCGATCGGGCCGCCGGTCAGCACCAGCCGCTCGGTGTTGAGCCCGGACATCAGTACCTTGACGCCGCCGTTGACCTCGCCGAGCACGTTGTCGGCCGGGATCTCGCAGTCCTCGAACACCAGCTCGCAGGTGTTCGAGCCGCGCATGCCGAGCTTGTCGAGCTTCTGGGCGGTGCTGAACCCCTTCATGCCCTTCTCGACGATGAAGGCGGTCATGCACTTGCTGCCCGCGTCCTTGCCGGCGGTGCGCATATAGACGATCAGGACGTCGGCCTCGGGACCGTTGGTGATCCACATCTTGTTGCCGTTGGCGACCCACACGTCGCCGCGCAGCTCGGCCCGGCAGGACATCGAGCCGACCACGTCCGAACCCGCGCCCGGCTCGCTCATCGCCAGCGCGCCCTTCCACTCGCCGCTGCACAGCCTGGGCAGGTACTTCGCGCGCTGTGCCTCGTCGCCGTTGGCGTAGAGGTTGTTGACGCACAGGTTGGAGTGGGCGCCGTAGCTCAGGCCGACCGAGCCGGACGCGCGCGAGATCTCCTCCATCGCGACCAGGTGGGCCAGGTAGCCCATGTCACTGCCGCCGTACTCGCCGGGTACCGTCAGCCCGAGCAGGCCCATCTCGCCCAGCTTGGGCCACAGCTCCTGCGGGAAGGCGTTGGCCTCGTCGATGGCGGCGGCGCGCGGGGCGATCTCGGCTTCGGCGAAGCGGCGAACGGCCTCGCGCAGGGCGTCGAGTTCGTCACCAAGGGGAAACGGGCGCATGGGGGCTCCTGCTGGTCTGGTAGTGGGTCGCCATCCGGGGCGGCCGGTGCGCGCCACACGACGTGTGCGGGACGCGGTACGTGTTCCGGAAACGACGACGGGGCACTGGGCCCCGTCGTCGGTAACGCTTCAGCCGTGCTTACGCACCGCCGCGGATGCGGCCCTGGAAGCGCGGGGTCGAACGGCCCAGCGGCAGCTTCAGCTTGCCCATCACCTCGATGCGCTCCTCGGCCATGCGGTCGGCGGCCCGGTAGGTCGGGATGCCGTCGCGCTCGGCGATTTCGAAGATGCGGGTCAGGTTGTGGTAGATCGTGCGCATCTGGCGCATCGCACGCTCGCGGTTGTAGCCGGTCATCTCCAGCGCGACGTTCATCACGCCGCCGGCGTTCACGGCGTAGTCCGGGGCGTACAGGATGCCGCGCTTGGCCACTTCGTCACCGATGGCGTTGTTGGCCAGCTGGTTGTTGGCCGCACCACAGATGACCTTGGCCTTCAGGCGGGGCAGGGTGTCTTCGTTGACGGTGCCACCCAGCGCGCACGGCGAGTACACGTCGGCGTCGACGTCGTAGATCTCGTCCAGGCCCACGGCCTCGGCGCCGTACTCGGACACGGCCTTGTCGACCAGGCCCTTGTTGATGTCGGTGACGAAGATCTTCGCGCCGCGCTCCTTGAGCAGCTTCACGTACTCCATGCCGACGTGGCCGAGGCCCTGCACGGCGTAGGTGTACTTGCCGACTTCCTCGTCGCCGAAGCGCTTGTTGAGCGAGGCCATCAGGCCCTGCAGCGCGCCGTAGGCGGTGAACGGCGACGGGTCGCCCGAACCGCCGTGGACCTGGTGCACGCCGGTGACGAACTCGGTCTCGCGGTAGACCAGCTCCATGTCGTTGACGTCGATGCCGACGTCCTCGGCGGTGATGTAGCGGCCGCCCAGCGACTGCACGAACTGGCCGAACGCGCGGAACAGCGCCTCGGACTTGTCGGTCGCCGGGTCACCGATGATCACGGCCTTGCCGCCGCCGATGTCCAGGCCGGCCACCGCGTTCTTGTAGGTCATGCCGCGGCTGAGGCGGAGCACGTCGTTCAGAGCGTCCTGCTCGGTCTTGTACGGCCACATGCGCGTACCGCCCAGGGCCGGGCCCAGCACGGTGTTGTGGATCGCGATGATGGCCTTCAGGCCCGCGTCCTTGTTGTGGCAGAACACGACCTGCTCATGGCCGAAGGTGTCCAGGGTCTCAAAAATCATCGGGTGCTCCGCGTGGCGCGCACGCGTTGTTAACGCTTTGCGCCAACTATTCTTGGTAGGTAGTTGAATCTTTTGGGATTCGCCTGCGCAGCCACGGGCGTGGCCCGTCTGCAGCGGCCGTAGTCTAAAGCAATCGGAGCGTACGGCTGCGTATGCCGGGGCCGTCGGCCGCATGCGACAGCGGTCTCAGAACGGGCGGTAGCGGCCTTCGCGCAGCCACGCCGTCGCGAGCCATTGCTCGCCGCCCGCTACGGCCCGGCCGGCGTGCAGTGCGGCGTCATTGTGGCTCCCATCGGGGTGCAGGTCGTCGAAAACCAGCGCGGCGCCGGTGGTGGGTTGCACCTCCAGCCCGGACTGCGGAAAAGCGATGCCGCCGCCGTCGCTGGCCTGCGCCAGGCAGACGGTGAGGGTGCGGTGGCGGTTGCCTGACGCAGCGTGGTCGGCGGCGAGCCGGTCCGGCGGCAAGTGGTCGCTGCACGGGCGCTGGTCGGCCCCGATGCCGCGCCGCGCGATCCGAAGCG
>NZ_JBJXHK010000022.1:0-40481 GCF_046638635.1 Lysobacter zhanggongensis | reverse complement strand
GAGCCGCGTGGCGGCGGGGCTCCGCGGTCCGCCCGGTCGCCGCGCGGCGCGGGTGCGCTGTCGTCCAGCCGGCAGGTCAGGGCGATCCGCTTGCGCGGGATGTCCACCTCGAGCACTTTCACCTTGACCACGTCACCGGCCTTGACCACATCGCGCGGGTCCTTGACGTAGCGGTCGGCCAGCGCCGAGATGTGGACCAGGCCGTCCTGGTGCACGCCGATGTCGATGAACGCCCCGAACGCGGCGACGTTGCTGACCACGCCTTCCAGGATCATCCCGACCTGGAGGTCCTTGATCTCCTCGACACCGTCGGCGAAGCGCGCGGCCTTGAACTCCGGACGCGGGTCGCGGCCGGGCTTCTCAAGCTCCTTCAGGATGTCGCGGATGGTCGGCACGCCAAAGCGCTCGTCGGTGTACTGCTCGGGCCGGATGCCGCGCAGGAAGCCGGCATCGCCGATCAGCTGCTTCACCTCGCGGCCGCAGTCGCGCACGATGCGCTCGACCACCGGGTAGGCCTCCGGATGCACCGACGAGGCGTCCAGCGGCTGGTCGCCGTCGGCGATGCGCAAGAAGCCGGCGCACTGCTCGAACGTCTTGTCGCCCAGGCGCGGCACCTTCAGCAGCTCCTTGCGGCTCTTGAATGCACCGTTGGCGTCGCGGTAGACCACGATGTTTTCGGCCACCGTCGCCGAGAGCCCCGACACCCGCGAGAGCAGGGCGGCCGACGCCGTGTTGACGTGCACGCCGACCGCGTTGACGCAGTCCTCCACCCGCGCGTCGAGCGCGCGCGCAAGCCGGTAGCCGTCGACGTCGTGCTGGTACTGGCCGACGCCGATCGCCTTGGGCTCGATCTTGACCAGTTCGGCCAGCGGGTCCTGCAGGCGACGGGCGATCGACACCGCGCCGCGCAGCGACACGTCCAGGCCCGGGAACTCCTTGGCCGCGAACTCGGACGCCGAATAGACCGATGCACCGGCCTCACTCACGACGATCTTCTGCAGTTTCAGCGCCGGCGCGAGCTTGATCAGGTCGCCGGCGAGCTTGTCGGTCTCGCGGCTGGCGGTGCCGTTGCCGATGGCGATCAGCTCGACCTCGTGCTTCCGGCACAGCGCGTGCAGCGTCTGCAGCGAGGCATCCCACTGGTTGCGCGGCTGGTGCGGGTAGATGGTATCGGTCGCGACCAGCTTGCCGGTGCGGTCCACCACGGCGACCTTGACGCCGGTGCGCAGGCCCGGGTCCAGCCCGAGTACCGCACGCGGACCGGCCGGTGCGGCCAGTAGCAGGTCCTTGAGGTTGTCGCCGAACACCGCGATCGCCTCGGCCTCGGCCTTTTCCCGGGCCTGTCCGAACAGGTCGAGCATCAGGTGCAGGTGCAGCTTGGCTTTCCACGCCAGCCGGCAGGCGTCCATCAGCCATTTGTCGGCCGGCCGGCCCGCATCGCGGATCCCCGCATGGTGGGCGACGCGGCCGGTCGCCTGCAGGTGGCCAGCCTCGGCGTCGGCACCGGGCTCCAGGTCGAGGAACAGGATCTCCTCGCGGCGGGCGCGGAACAGGGCGAGCAGGCGATGCGACGGGATCTTCGCCAGCGGCTCGGCATGGTCGAAGTAATCGCGGTACTTGGCGCCTTCGTTCTCCTTGCCTTCGGCGACCCGCGCGCGGATCCGGCCGACCTCGTGCAACCACTCGCGCAGCCCGCCCACCAGCGCGGCGTCCTCGCCCCAACGCTCCATGAGGATCGCGCGGGCGCCGTCGAGTGCGGCCTTGGCGTCTGCAAACCCCTTGTCGGCGTCGACGAAGCCGGCAGCGAACGACTCGGGGGCCAGCGTCGGGTCGGCCAGCAGGCCGTCGGCGAGTGGCTCCAGCCCCGCCTCGCGCGCGATCTGCGCCTTGGTGCGGCGCTTGGTCTTGTAGGGCAGGTAGAGATCCTCGAGCCGCGATTTGGTGTCGGCCGCCTCGACGTCCGCGCGCAGGGCGTCGGTCAGCTTGCCCTGTTCCTCGATGCTGGCCAGCACCGCGGCGCGGCGGTCTTCCAGCTCGCGCAGGTAGGTCAGGCGGGACTCCAGGTCGCGCAACTGGGTGTCGTCGAGGCCGCCGGTGACTTCCTTGCGGTAGCGGGCGATGAACGGCACCGTCGCGCCCTCGTCCAGCAGCGCGATGGCCGAGCGGGCCTGTTCAGGCCTGGCGCCGATCTCGTCGGCGATGGTGCGGGCGATCTGGTTCGCCAACGTGGCGGCGGCCGTCCGGGGCTGTGACGGGGAGGATTCATTCATTTCGGGAGTGCCTGTCGACGCGGCCGCGGGGGCCGTCGGGAAAGAGGCGATTGTGGCGTCGCCGACCGGGAGGGGGAACCCGTTGACAGCGCCACTTTCGAGGCTCCGGTACCCGGACCGGGCCATGCGTCCCTGTCCGTCGGGTGACGCCTGGACATCGCGGCCGCCGGGGCCGTCCGCCCGCGGGCGCCTGGGCGGTTTACTTCTCGACGAACGCGCGCTCGAACACGTACTGCCCGGGCACGCCGATCCGCGGGGCGGCGACAAAACCGCGCCCATCGAGCAGCGCGCGGAAGTCGGCCAGCATCTGCGGGCTGCCGCAGACCATCGCGCGGTCGTGCTCCGGGTCCAGCGGCTCGATGCCGAGGTGCTTCGTCATCGCGCCGGTCGCCATCATGTCGGTCATGCGCCCGCGCTGGTCGTGCCCGCGGTACTCGAACGGCTCGCGCGTCACCGCCGGGAAGTACAGCAGCTGGCGCGACACCATCTCGCCGAGGAACTCGTGCCGCGGCAGCTCGTTCTCGATGTAGTCGCGATAGGCCAGGTCCTGCGCGTGGCGCACGCCGTGGCACAGGATGACCCGCTCGAAGCGCTCGTAGGTTTCCGGGTCCTTGATGACCGACAGCCACGGCGCGAAGCCGGTGCCCGTGCCCAGCAGGTACAGATTGCGGCCCGGGTGGAGGTCGTGGATCAGCAGGGTGCCGGTGGGCTTGCGGCCGACCAGTACCGGGTCGCCCGGCTTGATGTGCTGCAGGCGGGAGGTGAGCGGGCCATCGGGCACCTTGATGCTGAAGAACTCCAGCTGCTCCTCCCAGTTGGCGCTGGCGATGGAGTACGCGCGCAAGAGCGGGCGCGTGCTTCCATCGGCCTGCTCCACCGGCAGCCCGATCATGACGAACTGGCCGTTGTCGAACCGGAAGCCGTCGTCGCGGGTGGTGGTGAAGCTGAAGTAGTCGTCCGTCCAGTGACGGACGTCGAGCACGGTTTCGGTGCCGAAGGCAGAGGACATTCTGGGAGGGGCAAGGCGTGGGAGCCCGCCATTTTAGCCGAGCGTCACCCGCCGGGCTTGCCGGCACCCGTCGCTGCGTCGACCGAGGCTTCCACCTGCTCCTTGACCTGCGTCGCCGCCTCGTCCGTCGCCGCCTCGCCCGGGGTCGGTCGGGCGCGGTCACGCTGCACCTCGGCGGTGATCGCGGGGATGCGCGCGCGGTCGATCAGGCCGAGCCCGGCTGCATGGTCGGCAATGGCCAGGCTGTCGCGACTGCGCAGCATCGGTACGGAAGTACCGGCGACCTTCTCGATGAAGCTGTCCACCTTTAGGTCGAGCGGGGACTCGGCGCCCGGGTCGACATCGCGGATGTAGATGGCCGCGATGCGGTCGCCGAACTCGCGCGCGGCTTCTGCGTACAGCTCGGCGTCGGCCTGGCCGGAGTCGCCCAGTAGCACCCAGCGCAGGGTCGGGAAGCGCTGGATCAGGGTGCGGGCGCGCTCGAGCTTGTGGCCGTGGCCTTCGGTCTTGATGAACTTGCCGGTGTCGGTGCCCAGGTCACGCAGGAAGATCGGCCCGCACGGGATCGCGTTGAGGTCCATGAAGTCCTCGAGCAGGTCGTACAGGTTCCACGGCGAGGACGACACGTAGAACACCGGGTGCCGGCCGCTGCGGTCGGCGCCTTCCTGCAGGGCCTGGTACAGCTGCGCTACGCCTTCCAGCGGTTTGCGGGTGCGGGCGTTGTGCAGGAACGTCAGTTGCGCCGCGGTCTTCCAGTCGGTGATGGAGCTCTGCAGCACGGTGTCGTCGATGTCGGAGATGATCCCGAAGCCGGCGTCGGCACGGACCTGCATTACCGGCTGTGCGGTGGCCAGGGTGCCGTCGGCGAGGGTTATCGTCGCGTTCTCCCAAAGCGCGTCGGTGGCGGGGGCCGCGCCGGAGGAGGGCTCGAGTGGGAGCGCCGCGGTGTAGTAGCCCTCGTGGTCGCTGACCGCATCCACCGATGCGCCGCGGAAGTGCGCCCGCAGGCCCACACCCGGGACCTCGTCGCTCTCGAAACGGCGGTAGGTGTTGAGCAGGTTGTCCCACCAGGTGTCGTCGTCCTCCGGTCCGCCCAGCGGCTTCTCGGCGAGTACGCGGCCGAACAGCTCGGCGCCGCGTTCGTCGGCGTAGCCGCGGTAGGCGGCGAGGTGGCGGGGTTGGCCGCGTCCCAGCCGGGCATCGAGCCGGCGCCACGCGACGTCCAGGTGGTCATCGGCGTCGATCACCCAGTGTTCCAGCTGATTGCGGATGGCAGCGGGCCAGCGGCGGGAGGTCGGGGTCCGATGCATGGTCGGTCAGCGCGGCGCGCGCTCCTCGTGGGGTTTCGCGCGCCGGTCGCTGAAAAGCGCGCTGAACACGATCGTGATGCCCAGTGCGGCGCCGATCAGGAACAGCACGAGCGCGATCGCCGGATAGCCGAACAGCTGTGGCCCGGCGTCAACCTTCATCATCAACGCCGAGGCAAGGATGAGCGCTGCAGTCACGACGCCGGCCGCGACCCGGTTGGCGATCTTCTGCAACGCCTCCAGGATCTGCGAGTCCTCGAATCCGCTGATGCGCACCTGCATGCGGTTGTCGGCGAGCAGGGAGAGCACGTCGGACAACTTTCGCGGCGCGTCGCGCAGCAGTCCGTGCAGTTCGATCATCTCCCCGGCGAGGTTGGCCGGCGAAAGCGACTTGCGCAGCCGCTCGCGCATGACATGGTCCAGGTGGTCCTCGACGATGCGCTTGACGTCCATCTCGGGGTCCAGCGCGTGGCAGACCGACTCAAGGCTCAGCAGCGTCTTGCCCAGCAGGCTGAGTTCGGGCGGCGTGCGCAGGCCGCAGGCGGTGGCGATGCGGGTGAGGTCCAGCACCAGCCGCCCCTCCGACAGCGTATGCATCTGCGCCGCGCCGCCGCCGGACTGGTGCGCGGCGTAACGCGAGACCAGCTGGCCGATCTCGCGCATGTAGCGCTCTTCGTCGAAGTCCTCCAGCCGGGTGCCCATCGAGATGGCCTCGCCGGCGACCTCCTCACCGCGCCCGTCGACCGCGGCGAACAGCAGCTTGAGCAGGTGGTCGCGCTGGCGCGGCGGCACGTGCGCCACCATCCCCAGGTCGAAGATCGCCAAGCGGCCGTCGGGCGTGACCAGGAGGTTGCCCGGATGCGGGTCGGCGTGGATCTCGCCGTACACGAACGTCTGGTCCAGGTAGCCGCGCATCAGTGCCTCGGCCAGGTTCTCCAGCGGTTCCTCGGCGCGGCGCATGCCACTGATGTCGGTGACCTTGGTGCCGGTGACCAGGTCCATGGTCAGCAAGCGGGTCCGGGTCAGGTCCCACACCGGCGCCGGGACCGTCAGCTCGGGGTAGGGTTCGAAATGGCGGGCGAAGCGGTCCAGGTTTTCCGCCTCGGTGCGGTAATCGAGTTCGGCCAGCAGGGTCTTGCGGAACTCGTGGACCCAGTCGCCGAAGCGCATGCGGCGGCCGAGGCGGGTGGAGTGGTCGACCCGGTCGGCGATCGACGCCAGCGCGTCGAGGTCGGCGCGGATCTGTTCGACCGCATGCGGCCGTTGCACCTTCACCGCGACCTCGCGGCCGTCCCGCAGGGTCGCCCGATGCACCTGTGCCAGCGAGGCGCAGCCCAACGGGGTCTCGTCGAAGGTTGCGTAGGCCTTGTTCAGTCGCACACCGAGTGCGTCCTCGACCGCCTGGCGGATGACCGGGAACTCCACGGGCGCGACGTCGTCCTGCATCCGCTCGAGGGCTGCCAGGTACTCGGGCGGCACCATGTCGGGCCGCGTCGACAACGCTTGGCCGATCTTGACGAACGTGGGGCCAAGCGCCTCCAGGTCGCTGACAAACTGCTCGGGGCGCCCTTCCGTCTGGGGCGGGATGCCGTGCTCGGCCGTGGCCGCGTCGAGGTCCAGCCCGCTGAAAACGCCCGCGTTCCGGTACTTGAGCAGGAACCGCAGGATCTTGGCCGTCCGCGCGAGCCCGCCCTCCGGCACGTACTCGCCCGCTTCCCGGGCCTGCGGTCCGTCCTGCAATCCCTGCGTGTCGCGGGCATCGTCCGCACCGGTGCCGGCGGCGGTCCCGGGGGCGGGCCCGGGGGCGGCGTGGCGGGCGTTTCCATCGTTGACGGGTCGGCTCATTTCAGTCTCCACGGGGGCCCACGGAGCCTAGCCCGCCGCGCGTCAACGCCACTTCACCGCAGTGCTTCGGCGTGCACTTCACGTCTGCAGCGGCACGATGCCGCCCATGGACGATGTCGCCGCCGGCACTGGCACGCTGTGGACGATCGGCCACTCCACCCGGGAGTGGACGGTGTTCACGGCGATGCTGTCCGACGCGGGCATCCAGGTGCTGGTCGACGTGCGCCGTTTCGCCGGTTCCCGCCGCAACCCGCAGTTCTCCGGCGAGACGATGGCGCGGACACTGCCGGAAGCCGGTTTCCGCTACCTGCCAATGCCCGACCTGGGCGGGCGGCGCAAGGCCGACCCCGACACCCGCAATACCGCATGGCGCAACGCGAGTTTCCGCGGCTATGCCGACTACATGGAAACCCCGCCGTGGCAGGCCGCCTGCGGCCGACTGGCGGAACTGGTCGCACGCGAGCGGGTGGCGATCATGTGCGCCGAAGCCTTGTGGTGGCAGTGCCACCGCGGGTTGATCGCCGACCGGTTCAAGGCCGACGGCTGGCAGGTGATGCACCTCACCGCACCCGGCCGGAGCGAGCCGCACCCGTACACCTCGGCCGCTCGCATCGTTGATGGCGAACTNCGACGGCTGGCAGGTGATGCACCTCACCGCACCCGGCCGGAGCGAGCCGCACCCGTACACCTCGGCCGCTCGCATCGTTGATGGCGAACTGGATTACTCGGCGCCGGAGCCCCCGCAGGCGTCGTTGTTCTGAGCGGCGTTGCGCCTCCCCCTGTAGGAGCGGCGTGAGCCGCGATCGGCTGTAGCGCGGGCGGGTCGATTTCAGATCGCGGCTCACGCCGCTCCTACAAGGGCTTGGCACGCGCGTCCGGTAGCCGAACCCGGCGAGCAGACGCGGCCCGCGCACGTGCGACGCTTCAATTGCGCCCCCCGCGCCGCCGTCGCGCCCGCCCTATGCCGTCCACCGTCCGGACGCAGGAGTGCTCTTTGATCGATCTTCCCCAGCTGCGCCAGGACTGGCTCGGCAACGTACGCGGCGACGTGCTGTCAGGCCTGGTGGTGGCCCTGGCGCTGATACCGGAGGCCATCGCGTTCTCCATCATTGCCGGGGTGGACCCGAAGGTCGGCCTGTACGCCTCGTTCTGCATCGCGGTCGTCATCGCCTTCACCGGCGGCCGGCCGGCGATGATTTCCGCGGCGACGGGGGCGATGGCGCTGGTCATGGTCGACCTGGTCGCCGACTACGGCCTGCAGTACCTGCTGGTGGCCACACTTTTCACCGGAGTGCTGCAGATCATTGCGGGCCTGCTGAAGCTTCCGGCACTGATGCGGTTCGTATCGCGCTCGGTGATCACCGGCTTCGTCAACGCGCTGGCGATCCTGATCTTCATGGCGCAGCTTCCGCAGCTGATCGGCGTGCCGTGGATGGTGTACCCCATGGTGGCCGGCGGGCTGGCGATCATCTACCTGTTCCCGCGCATCACCCGCGCGGTGCCGTCGCCGCTGGTCGCGATCGTGGTGCTGACCGTGCTGGCGCTCACCGCCGGCATCCGCGTGCCGACGGTTGGCGACATGGGCGAGCTGCCCGACGCGCTGCCGATGTTCCTGCTGCCCCAGGTGCCGCTAACGCTGGAAACCCTGCTGATCGTGCTGCCGGTATCCGGCACGCTGGCGGTGGTGGGCTTGCTGGAGTCGATGCTGACCGCGCAGATCGTCGACGACCTGACCGACACCCCCAGCGACAAGAACCGCGAAGCGCGGGGGCAGGGCATTGCCAACATCGCGTCGGGGCTGCTGGGTGGCATGGCCGGCTGCGCGATGATCGGCCAGTCGGTGATCAACGTGAAGTCCGGCGGGCGCGGCCGGCTCTCGACGCTGGTGGCCGGCGTGTTCCTGCTGGTGCTGGTGGTGTTTGCCGGGCCGTGGGTGGCGCGCATCCCGATGGCGGCGCTGGTGGCGGTGATGATCATGGTCTCGATCGGCACCTTCAGCTGGTCGTCCATCCGCGACCTGCGCAAGCACCCGCCCACGTCCAGCATCGTGATGATTGGCACCGTCGTGGTGACGGTACTGACGCATGACCTCGCCAAGGGCGTGCTGACCGGGGTGCTGCTGTCGGCGCTGTTTTTCGCGCGCAAGGTGGGGCAGGTGCTGCATGTCGCTTCGGTGTCGGCCGACGCGGGACGGGCACGCCACTACACCGTGACGGGGCAGGTGTTCTTCGCCTCCGGCCAGGATTTCATCAACCGCTTCGACTTCAGGGAAGCCGTCGATCGTGTTTTGATCGACGTCAGCGGCGCGCACTTCTGGGATTTGACTGCGGTAGGTGCGCTCGACAAGGTGGTCATGAAGTTCCGCCGCGAAGGCGCGCAGGTGGAGATCGTTGGTCTCAACGAGGCCAGCGCGACGCTGGTCAGCCGACTGGGCGTGCACGACAAGCCCGGTGCCGAACGCCTCATGGGCGATGCCGGCAACCACTGAGGAGTCCGTGATGAGCGCAGTTCCCGGCAGTTCCCCGCACATCCACGCCGGCGGCCGCGTTCTGGCGGCGATCGACGCTTCCGCCTACACCGAGAGCATTTGTCGACACGCTGCCTGGGCCGCGACGCGGCTGGGCGCGCCGCTTGAGATTGTCCACGTCATCGACCCGACGGAGCAGACCGCACCCGTCGATCTCAGCGGCAACCTGGCGCTGGGCGAGCAGGAGACCCTGTTGTTGCAGCTCAGCGCGCTCGACGAGGAGCGTTCGAAGTTGTCACGGGAGCGTGGCCGCCTGCTGTTGCAGCAGGCCCAGCAGTTCGCCGCCAGCGCCGGCGCCGATGCCGTGGTCCGGATGCGACACGGCGGGGTGTCCGACACCCTGCTGGAGTTGGAAAACGACGTGCGCCTGTTCGTGGTCGGAAAGCGCGGCGAGCATGCCGACTTTGCCCGTGGCCACCTGGGCAGCGAGGTGGAGCGCATCGTTCGCTCGGTGCACCGGCCGCTGCTGGTCGCTTCGCGCGAGTTCCGGCCGATCAAGCGCGCGCTGATCGCCTTCGACGGCAGCGCCACCACGCGCAAGGCCGTTGAGATGGTGACTGCCAGCCCGCTGTTTCGTGGACTGCAGGTCCATGTGGTGACGGTGGGGAAGGGCGACCCCGGCGCCAGCGCGGCCGGGCTGGACTGGGCCCGCGGGACATTGGCCGATGCCGGTTTCGACGTGACCGCCCGCGCGATCGCGGGCGAACCCGAGGACGCCATCGCCGCCTACGTGCGCGACGAGGCCGTGGACCTGCTGGTGATGGGGGCCTACGGCCACTCGCGCATCCGGCGCCTGATCGTCGGCAGCACCACCACCGAGATGTTGCGCAACTGCCAGATCCCGGTGCTGTTGCTGCGCTGAGGGCAGGACCTACTTCTTCCGCGCCTTGTCACCCGCCTGCGTGTTGGCGACGTGTCGTTCGGGCGCTTCCGATTCGGTGCCCGCGCGCCCAACCCGAACCGCATCGTCCGACAACGGATCACTGATCCGGCCGGAACTCGAAAACGCGCTGCCGACCTGGTTCTGGCCGCTGCGCACGCCTTCTCCGGGCGGCCCGAACGACGACGAACCGTTGTCGACCCGGATGCGGTTCTCGATCTCGCGCACACCGCGCACCTCGTCGGCGATGTCCTCGGCCAGGTGCTTCATGCGGCGCTCCGGCACCTCGCCGGTCAGTGTCACCACGCCATCCTCCACGATCAGCAGGATCTCGGTCGCATCCAGGGCCTCATGCTCCGTCATGCGGTCGATCAGCTCGTCGACGATGCTCGCGTCGGGGCGGGTGTAGTTGCGCGGGCCTCGCCCGCTGTGGCTCACGCCACGCGAATGCCGGCTGGTGTTGGCATACTCCGACCCGCCGCGTCCGTGCCCGCTCTGCGCGTGCCGGCCCTGGTCCTCGCCGTAGCCGCCCTGGTTGAAGTCGGCGTTGGGGAACTGGTGGGTGAAGTCGCCCCAACCGCCCTGGCCTTCGTAACCGAACGAGTCGTTCTGGCCCGACGGCGCACCCCAGCGGCGGTTGGTCGCCGATGGCATGTCGCGGTATTGCCGCTGGCGCGGGTCGAAATCCTGGTCGCGGCGCGGGCCGCTCGGGTTGCCTCGGTTCATCGGGGGGAACTCCGCTGACGGGGAGTTCCAACGCTAGACCCGGCATCGTTAGCGCGGCGGCAATGATGCGTTTGCCGGCCGCACCACGGCCGCAGGCTCAGCGGTACCCGGCCGCCTGCAGCTCGAACAACTCGGCATAGCGCCCGCCGGCGGCCATCAGCTCGGCGTGGGTGCCGCTGGCCTCCAGGCGGCCGTCCGCCAGCACCAGGATTCGGTCGGCCATCCGTACGCTGCTGAACCGGTGGCTGATGAGCACCGCGGTGCGCTGGTCGGAGAGCTCCTTGAAGCGCTGGAACACCTCGAACTCGCTGCGCGCATCCAGGGCCGCGGTCGGCTCATCAAGGATCATCACCTGGGCGTCGCGCATGTACGCGCGGGCGATCGCGATCTTCTGCCACTGGCCGCCCGACAGGTCCACGCCGGTCTTGAAGCGGCGGCCGATCAGCTGGTCATAACCCATCGGCAGGCTTTCGATCACGCCGTCCGCCATGGCCCGGCGTGCGGCCTCGCGGATGCGCACCTCGTTGTCCATGGCATCGATCTGGCCGACGCCGATGTTCTCGCCGGCGGTCAGGTGGTAGCGCACGAAGTCCTGGAAAATCACGCCGATGTTGGCGCGCAGGTCGTCGAGGTCGTAGTCGCGCAGGTCCCGGCCATCCAGCAGGATGCGGCCCTCGTCAGGGTCGTAGAGGCGGGCCAGCAGCTTGACCAGCGTGGTCTTGCCGGCGCCGTTCTCGCCCACGAGCGCCAGCACCTCGCCCGCGCGCAGCTCGAAGTCGAGTCCGCGCAATGCCCACTTCTCGGCGTCGGGATAGCGGAAGCCGACGTTCTCGAACACGAAGCCCTGGCGGATCGGCTTTGGTACGGGCAGCGCGTCCGCGGGGGAGACGATCTCCGGTTCGATCTCGAAGAACGAGAACAGGTCCTCCAGGTAGAGCGCCTGCCCGGCGACCTGCGAGAACCCGACCAGCAGTCCTTCCAGTAACTGGCGCAGGCGCCGGAAGCTCGACGCCAGGAAGGTCAGGTCACCGATCGTGAAGTCGCCGCTGACCGTGCGCCAGGCGATGTACGCGTACGCGATGTAGTAGCCCAGCGTGCCGAGCGCCGCCAGCAGCGTGCCCCAGAACGCGCGTCGCCGCGCCAGCGCACGGTTGGCGCGGAAGAACCCGTCGGCCAGTACCCGGTAGCGTTCGATCAGGTACTTGTGGAGGTTGAAGATCTTCACCTCCTTGGCCGTCTCGACGCTGGCGCCCATCTGCCGCACGTACTCCAGCTGGCGCCGTTCGGGTGTCCAGGCGAAGTTGAGCGAATATCCCAGCGCGTTGAAGTGCGACTCGCCGACAAAGGCCGGGATCAGCGCGATCGCCAACAGCAGGATCAGCCAGGGCGCGTAGACCAGCAGGCCGATCGCGAAGCTGACCACCGTGATCGCATCCTGCACCTGGCCGAACAGCTGGCTCATCAGGTTCATCCGGCCCATCGTCTGCCGGCGAGCGCGGTCCAGCTTGTCCTGCAGGTCGGGGTCCTCGAAGTCCTCAAGGTCGAGCGTCGCCGCATGCTGCATCAGCCGGATGCTGGTCGCGTTGGTGAACAGCTCCGACAGCAGCGAGTCGCCGTAGCTCACCAGCCGGCCCAGCAGGTCCGACACGATCGCCAGGGCGAACTCCAGCGCCAGCAGCCACAGCAAGGTGTCGAGCACGCCCGCGCGCCATGCCGCCTCCAGCGTGTCGAAATCGACCCCGACGCCGACCAGCCGCACCGCCTCGTCGATGATCAGCTTGCCGATGTAGAGCGTGGCGATCGGCAGGAACGCGCGCACCACCCGCAGCCCGAGCGTGGCGATGGTGAGGGCAGGGCTGGTGGCCCAGATCTGGCGCAGGAACGGCGGCAGGTTGCGCAGCGCGTTGAAGCGGTCGCGCAGGCTCGGCTTTGCCTGCGGTCCGGTGGGGGAATGCGTGGAAGCGGGTGAAGACGGCATGGATCGATTCTGCCCAGTCAACTTGATGAACGCATGAACGCCAATGATTTCCTGTCGTGTAGCTCACCAGTGCGTAACCGCACCGATGCTTATCTGGCCCTGCAACCCCGCCGGCGTGCCGGCAACTCCCTCCCCCCAAAGGAGATACACCGTGAAAGACCGTCAGAACCAGGACAACCAGAGCCAGAACCAGAATCGCACCCAGGGCCAGAACCAGGGCCAGCAGGCGCAGGGCCAGCAGGCGCAGGGCCAGAACCAGGGCCAGCGCACCACCAACCAGGCCCAGGGTGGCAACCAGCAGGGTCAGCAGGGCCAGCAGCAGGGCAAGCAGAGCCCGGGCCAGGACCGCAACCAGCAGTAACCCGATGTTCTTCTCCCAGGAGCAATACGCCCCGGCTGGTTGCCGGGGCGTTTCCTTATGAGCTCGGTGATGAGCGCAAAGACCGCGGTCTACCTGTTGCCCGCGGCGGGTCGCGCCGGCGCGCGCGACCACACGGCATCGACCCGGCATGATCTTGCCCAACGGCTGGCCGCACTGCTGGGCCACGAGTTTCGTGGCGAGTACGGCCCGACCGCTCCGTTGCCCGGGGGACCTTGCTATTTCATTCCGGCCGACACCCTGTGCGCTGCCGAGGCCGAAGCGCTGGGTATCCACGGCGAGCACGACCTGTTCGGTGGCGTCGTGCCGCACCCGTTTCTTACGACCAAGACGATCAGCCATCCCGCCATCGGCCCTGACGCACGCGTGCCGGAGGGCTGGTCGCACGCCCTGTGGCAACACATGGGTGATGCGGTGTTGCCTGGCTTCTCTGCATTCACGCCGGCCGACGTGCGCGAGGCCGGCCGGCGGCTACTGGGCCGCGGCCCGGTGCGGTTGAAGCTGGCAAACGGGATTGGTGGTAGCGGGCAGAGCACCGCGGCTGACACTGCGGAGTTGGACGCCGCGATCGCCGCCCTGGACCCGGGAGATGTGCACCGCCATGGCGTCGTGGTTGAGTTGAACCTCGACGCGCCAGTGACCTACAGCATCGGCTGCGTCACCGTCGGCGATTGGCAGATCGCCTACCACGGCACCCAGCAGACCACGGTCGACCACCGTGGCAACGAGGTGTACGGCGGTTCCGACCTGGACGTGGTACGGGGTGGCTTCGATGCACTGCTCCGGCTCGACCTGACAGCCGCCCAGCGGCTCGCGGTCGAGTACGCGATGCGCTACGACGCCGCCGTGAGCCGCGCCTATCCGGGCTTCTTCGCCTCGCGGCGGAACTACGACGTCGCCTCCGGCACTGACCGCACTGGTGGGGACCAGTGCGGGGTGCTCGAGCAGTCGTGGCGCATTGGCGGCGCCAGTCCGGCCGAGATCGCCGCGTTGGATGCATTCAACCGTGATCCGGCGTTGCACCGGGTGCGCGTCCACTGCTGCGAGCGTTACGGCGACCAGCCGCCGCCGACGGGTGCCACCGTGCATTACCGCGGTGATGACGGGCAGGCCGACATGCTCTGCAAGTACAGCCTGGTCACGGAGCGCCGCGCCGCATGAGCATCCGCCTGGACACCGTCGATATTCCGGTCGCGCGCCAAAAGCTGGAGGGCACCGTGCTGTCGCCCACCACGCAGTTCCCGGGCGTGCTGTTCGTTCACGGCTGGGGTGGCAAGCAGGAGCACGACCTCAGCCGTGCGCGCGAGGTTGCCGGCCTTGGTGCGGTGTGCCTCACCTTCGACCTGCGTGGCCACGAGCGCAATGCAGGCCAATGGGAGACGGTCAACCGCGAAGAGAACCTGGCCGACCTGTGCGCGGCCTACGACTGGCTGGCGGCCGAACCCAACGTGGACCCGGGCGCGATCGCGGTGGTCGGCATCAGCTACGGCGGTTACCTCGCGTCGATCCTGACGACCCACCGCGACGTGCGCTGGCTGGCGCTGCGGTCCCCGGCGTTGTACCCCGATGAGGGCTGGGAGCTGCCCAAGCGCAAATTGCACGAGCAGAACGACCTGGACGCCTACCGTCGCAGCCGCATCCACTGGCGCGACAACCGGGCGCTGGCGGCTGCGGCCGGGTTCCGCGGCGACGTGCTGGTGGTGGAGGCCGGCAACGACGAGGTCATCCCGCACCAGGTCATCGAGAATTTCGTCGCGGCCTTCCAGCAACCCCGTTCGCTGACCGCACGCAGGCTGACCGGCGCCGACCACGCGCTGACCGAGAAAAGTTTCCAGAGCGACTACAACGCCGTGCTCGTGAAGTGGCTGACCGAAATGATCGTCGGTGCCCGCGCGGGCGACGCGGCGTCGGAGGTCGAGCGCCACAAGCAGGCGACCTCCGGACACGAAAGCGCGCGGCATTGACCGCGCCCGGCGTTGCAGGCGCGCCGCTGCCCGCCTGCCACACATTGCAGGAGAACCGAGCCATGACCCACCACACGGCAGAACACCACGACCCGGCGATGAACGAGTGCATCGACAACTGCACCCGCTGCCATGCGATCTGCCTGGAAACCATCAACTACTGCCTTGGCAAGGGCGGTCGCCATGCGGAGCCACAACACATCGGCCTGATGGGCGTGTGCGCCGACATCTGTGCCACCAGCGCCGATGCGATGCTGCGCGGGGTATCCGCCCACACCGCTACCTGCGGCGCCTGCGCCGAGATCTGCCGCCAGTGCGCCGAATCCTGCGCGGCGATGGGCGACGACCCGGAGATGCAGCGCTGCGCAGACATGTGCCGCCGCTGCGCGGGCAGCTGCCAGCGGATGGCCTCCGGCGCCTGACGGCTTCCAATGCCCGGACCGGGGGGCGCCGGTAGAATGGGCGGGTTTTCCGCCATCCAGTGCCCGCCGTGAACCTTTCCGCCCGTCCCGCCGCGTTCCCGTCCACCCGCCAGCCGGTCTCGATCCGCCAGGCCGACCTGATCCAGTCGGTGGCCGATGCGTTGCAGTACATCAGCTACTACCACCCGGTGGACTACATCAAGAGCCTTGCCGCCGCTTACGAGCGCGAGGAGTCGCCGGCGGCGAAGGACGCGATCGCGCAGATCCTGATCAACTCCAGGATGTGCGCCGAAGGGCACCGGCCGATCTGCCAGGACACCGGTATCGTCACCGTGTTCCTCGAGATCGGCATGGACGTGCGCTGGGACGACGCGACCATGAGCGTTGAGGACATGGTCCACGAGGGTGTGCGCCGCGCCTACGCGCATCCCGACAACAAGCTGCGCGCGTCGGTCCTGGCCGACCCGGCCGGCAAGCGCGTCAACACGAAGGACAACACGCCGGGCGTGGTCAACGTCAAGGTGGTGCCGGGCAACACGGTTGACGTGATCGTGGCGGCCAAGGGCGGCGGCTCGGAGGCCAAGTCGAAGTTCGCGATGCTCAACCCGTCCGACTCGATCGTCGACTGGGTGCTCAAGACCGTGCCGACCATGGGCGCCGGCTGGTGCCCGCCGGGCATGCTCGGCATCGGCATCGGCGGCACCGCCGAGAAGGCGATGCTGCTGGCGAAGGAATCGCTGATGGAGCCGATCGACATCACCGAGCTGCAGGCGCGGGGGCCGTCCAACCGCGCCGAGGAGCTGCGGCTGGAGCTGTACGACAAGGTCAATGCGCTCGGCATCGGTGCGCAGGGCCTGGGCGGCCTGACCACGGTGCTCGACATCAAGGTCAAGGACTACCCGACCCACGCGGCCAACCTGCCGGTGGCACTCATCCCCAACTGCGCGGCGACGCGCCATGCGCACTTCACCCTCGACGGCAGTGGCCCGGTGATGCTGGATCCGCCCTCGCTGGCGGACTGGCCCGAGCTGACCTACAGCCCGCAGAACGCGCGCCGGGTGGACCTGGACGCGGTGACCCGCGAGGACGTTGCCAGCTGGAAGCCGGGCGAGGTACTGCTGCTCAACGGCAAGCTGCTGACCGGTCGCGACGCCGCGCACAAGCGCATCGTCGGGATGCTGGACGCGGGGGAGCCACTGCCGGTCGACCTGCGCGGGCGCTTCATCTATTACGTTGGCCCGGTCGACCCGGTCCGTGACGAGGTCGTCGGCCCGGCCGGCCCGACCACGGCGACGCGCATGGACAAGTTCACCGGCCAGGTGCTGGCGCAGACTGGCCTGCTGGGCATGGTCGGCAAGGCCGAGCGCGGCCCGGTCGCGCGCGAGGCGATCCGCGAGCACCAGTCGGCCTACCTGATGGCGGTCGGCGGCGCGGCGTACCTGGTGTCGAAGGCGATCAAGGCCGCGCGCGTGGTGGCGTTCGAGGACCTCGGCATGGAGGCGATCTACGAGTTCACCGTGCAGGACATGCCGGTGACGGTCGCGGTCGACAGCACCGGTGCATCGGTGCATGAAAGCGGCCCGCGCGAGTGGCAGGCCCGGATCGGAAAGATCCCGGTGGTCGTGGCCTGAGGAGCAACCCCGTCACTCCGCGGTAGGAGCGATGTAAGTCGCGATCTGTACATCGCCCCGGAGTTTGGCGGGTCGCGCGTCGCTCCTGCGAGAGTTCCTACAGCCGCGCCACCAGCGCATTGAGCTTCCCGCGCGTGGCCTCCTGCTCCAGGTAGCCGGTTGCCAGCGTCTCCAGGGCGGCGATGTTGGTGGCGCTGGTGTCGTCGAGGTCGTCCAGGCCGACCAGCAGCTCGGCCTGCATCCGGCAGTAGGCGTCTCCCACGAGTTGCCGGGCGATGTAATCAACCGAGTCGGCGTTGCCGTCGAACAGCACGTCAATGATCGGCACCGCCCACTCCAGCGCGCCCCATTCGCGCGCGGACTGCAGCGGGATCGGGCGGTTGCGCTCGCCGGTACCGATCGACAGCACCACGAGGTTGCCGCAGTGGCTGATCTGGCGGTCGTGCCGCAGCGCCTCGGCGATCGCGCAGGCGGTCGGGTTGTTGGCGACGATGCCGCCGTCGATCAGTGACGACGCGCGGCCCCCGATGGTCATGCCGTGCGCCGGGAAGTAGGTCGGCGCCGCGGTTGAGGCGCGGCAGATCTCCCACACGGGCAGGTCACGGTGCTCGGGATGGAAGCTCTTGAAAACCACCGGCTTGCGCGCCAGCGTGTCGTAGGCGGTGATGACGGTGGGCACCGGCAGCTGGCCGAAGGTGGTGTTGCCGAAGACCTCGCGCAGCACCTTTTCCAGGCCCTTGCCGTCGTACCGGGGTGCCGACGGGCCGGCGGTAAACAGCCGGGTCGCGCGCGACCAGAGCCGGCCGGTCATGCCGGGGAAGATTTCGTGGCGGCGCGCCTTGTAGAGCTCGCCCATGGCGTCGGGCGAAAGGCCCACGCCGAGCCCGCAGGCGATGATCGCGCCGGTCGAGCTGCCGGAGACGAGGTCGAAGTTCTTCAGCAGCCCGGGCTTGCCGGCCTGGGCCAGCACGTCCTCGACCCCGCCCAGCCAGATGCAGCTGACCAGCCCGCGGATGCCGCCGCCGTCGAGCGATAGGATGCGTCGTGCCTGCATGGCGTGGTTCCTCCTTCGGGTAGACGGCTGCAGCCTAGCGCAGCGACGTCACACCTATTGAGACGCCTGCCGCGTCAGAACCACTCCAGCAGCGACACGCCCAGCCCGATGTGCGTGGCACGGTGGTCGTAGTCGATCAGGCTCTCTCCGTAGCCGTCGAACACCTGCACGTGGCCGCGTAGGGTGCGTGTCAGCGGGAAGCCCCAGTCGAACTGCACCGCGCCGCGCGAGTCGTCCCCGCCGCGCAACGAGTGGCGTGCGGTCAGTGCGAACTCGTGGCCGTTACGCACGTGGACGAGGGTGGCGTCGCCGCGGCCGATGTAGTTCTCGATGCCCGGGTTCTCGTCCTCGTCACTGTCCGACAAACGCCACCACGGGCGCAGCGTCAGCGCCCAGTCGTCGCGGTCCAGCCCGATGTTGACCATCACCCGGTTCCAGCTGCGCGACAGCGGGTCGGCCCGGCCGTTGGACTGGTGGTTGATGCCGATCGCGGCCATCCGCCCGCGCCAGCCGGCGATGCTGTAGCCGGTGCGGAACACCAGCAGCACCTCGGGCTCGTAGTTGGACTCGCGGAAGGGCCGCGACGCGTCGCCGCCGTTGTAGACCTGCCACCGCGAACTCTGGGTGTAGCCCATCCAGATGTCGCCGTTGTCGCCGAACAGGTTCTCTACCGCCTTGGTCTTGAAGCTCAGCTGGAACTTCGCCTCGGTGTCCTTGAGCGACTGGGAGACCGGCGGTGCGTCCGGGGTCGAACTGGTGGGCAGTTCGTTCGGGTTGTCCGTCCACACCGCCGGAAGCAGGTACACCGGCTTGTAGGCGCGGAAGTTGAAGATGCCCAGCTTGGAGTCGTGCGCCAGTTCCCAGCGGCTGTCCAGCAGGCTGCCCTTGCCGGCGTTGGCGATGCGCGCCTCGAGCGAAGCGAGCACCGGCTCGGCGCTGTAGAGGTCGCTTGGGACGCGCCGCTCGTCGTCGGGCTCGGGGAAGGCGTCCGATTCCAGGCGCTCGTACTTGGCGATCGTCGCCTTGGTCTCCTTGGCGCGGATCGCCGCCGCATCGGCGGTCGCCGGGCTGTCGCTGGCCCGCCGGTGGACGGCGTCGTAGCAGGCCAGACGTTCGACATCGATCTCCATCCGGCTGCAGGCTTCGGCCGTGGGCAACGCGGTGGTGCCGTCCTGCGCGGCGGCCAGCGGTACGGCGAGCGCCAATGCGGCTGCAAGGATCGCCACCGCTGGACGGCGGCTGCAGGGCAAAGGCGCGCGGGGGATGCGGCGGTCGGTCGCAGGGCTCATTCCAGGGTTCCGCGGAGGGGTTTCAGATGAGGTTATCGCCGGACAGCGCCCGCTGCTCGGCGGCAAGCTGGGCGTCGATGTCCCGGTTGACCGAAGTGTCGCAGTCGGCCGGGTCGTTCTCGACGGAGGAGGGCACGCGCGGTGCGGTGCCGGTGTCCGGCAACTGGTGGACGAACTGGACCGAGCGCGGCCCTTCGATGCCCGCTTCGGCCAGTGCCGACTTGACCTGGCGAATCGCCTCGCTGCGCGCGCGGCCCAGGTCGGTGCTGCGCTGGTCGACCCAGCCGAAGAACTGAAGGTCGATGCCGACACCCTCGTATCCGCGGACCTGCCACGAAGGCCCGGGGTCCGCCAGCACGCCCGGAACGGCGGCGACGCGCGCCAGCCCGAGCTCGCCCGCGTCGCCAACCGACTCGCCGGTGTCGATCGGGATCACGAAATCGAAGCGGCGGTTCGGGTTGCGGGTGAAGTTGAGCACCACCGACTTGAACACCAGCGCATTGGGCAGGCTGAGGTGGTTGCCCTCCATGGTGACCATGATGGTCGCGCGCGAGGTCAGCGCCGCCACCTTGCCCTCGAAGCCTTCGATCCGCAGGTGCTCGCCCGGCGCGAACGGCCGGCGCAGGCTCAGCAGCACGCCGGCGACGTAGTTCTCGGCGATGTCCTTGAACGCGAAGCCCAGCACCAGCCCGAGTACGCCGGCCGAGCCCAGCACGGCACCGACCAGTGCGGTCGCGCCCAGCAGGTCGAGCGCGATCAGTACGCCGATGAGCAGCACGATCCACTGCACCAGCCGTCGCACCAGTCCGTCCAGGTAGGGGTTGTCCTCGCCGAGCCGGTTCACCCGTGCACGCCGACCGAGCCAGCGGCCCACCCACCAGGCCAGGCCGACGATGGCCAGGGCGACCGCCAGCAGTGGCGTTGCCGCGAGCAGGCGCACCAGCTTGCCCGTCACCTGGCGCACCGCGGCATCGAAGCGGTCCGAAAGCCGTGTACTCAGTTCGACCTGGTTCTCGACGGCCTCGACACCGGGCTGCTGGCTGGCGATCTGTGCGGCCAGCACGCGGTCCTCGACGTCGATGACCTGGCCCTCGAGCCGGGCCACGCCGTCGCGGACGGTGACGGTCACGCCTTCCAGTCCATCGATGCGCTGCAGGCGCCGTGCCAGCGACTGGCTGGCAGCGAGTTCGGTGGATGTCTCGACCGTGGACACCACGTCGTCGACCGTGCCCGGGGTGGCCGGCGCAGGCGGTGCGGCGGCCGCGGCGAACGGCGGCGCGGCCATCACCAGGGAGAGCGCCAGCGCCGCTACGATCTTCAACGGTTCCATCAGGTCTCCTACAGTTGCGACTTGATCGGCAGCAGCACGCGCTCGGCGAGCTTCTCCTTCCACGGGCGCTGCTGCCACATCTCCAGCGTATAGCGCTTGGTCGGCTTGAGGTCCTGCTCGAACGTGCGCGTCATTTCCTCGGCGAATGCGTGGTCGTAGACGTTGAGGCTGGCCTCGTCGTTCAAGCGGAAGGAGCGGATGTCGAAGTTGGTCGAGCCGACCGAGACCAGTTCCTGGTCGATGATCAACAGCTTGGTGTGCAGCATCGTTGGCTGGTACTCATAGACCTCGGCCCCAGCGCGCAGCAGCGGTCCCCAGCTGGCCTTGGAGGCCACCCGGACCGCGCTGGAGTCGATGTACTTGCCCGGCAGCAGGATGCGGATGCGGACCCCGCGTTCCAGCGCGGCCAGCAGCGCACCCATGATCAGCTCGTCGGGCACGAAGTACGACGCGGCCAGGTCGATGGAATGCTCGGCCGCGGCGATGGACATCAGGTACATCAGGTGCATGCTCTCGCTGCCGCCGGCCGGGGAAGCGATGAACAGGTGCGCGTCGGCATCACCCGCCGGTTGCAGCGGCGGGAAGTACTTCGGTCCGTTGAGCACCTCGCCGGTGGTCTTGATCCAGTTGTCGTTGAAGGCGGCCTGGATCTGCGCCACCGCCGGGCCTTCGATCCGGAAGTGCATGTCGCGCCAGTGCTCGGGGTCCTGCGCCTTGCCGGTCCACAGGTCGGCGATGCCCACGCCGCCGGTGAACCCGATCCGCCCGTCCACCACCAGCAGCTTGCGGTGGGTGCGATTGTTCATGCGACTCAGGTTGTACCAGTGGAGCGGACGGTAACGCTCGACCTCGACCCCGGCGTCTTCCATCTGGTCCAGCAGCGACTGGTCCATTTTGATGCTGCCGACCCAGTCGATCGTGACGTGGACCGGGATGCCGGCGCGGGCGCGCTCGGCCAGCGCCGCGGTGAACTCCTCGCCGATCTCCCCGGACCAGTAGATGTAGGTCTCGAAGGTGATCGACACCTGCGCGCCGCGGATCGCCTCGAGCATCGCGGGGAAGATCTCCACGCCGTTGTCGAGCGCGGTGATCCGGTTCCCGGGCATCACCGACGGCCCCATCATCACCGACATCTCGCGGCGGAACTGGGGGTCGGAGATCGCGTAGTGATGCTCGATCTTGCGTTCGAGTTCCTTCTCGGGGGTGGCGAAGTTGAGTGCCAGTACCACCAGCAGTGCGGTCGCAAGGACCGTGAACACGATAATTGCGGTCATGCGCTTGCGGCTCCAGCGTGGCATGGGCTTCCCCCGTTCAGACGGCGTACTCTGGGCTGAAGGTGAACAGCGCGACGTGAAATCGCGGTCAGCCGTCCCGGCGCATCCCGTTTAGACGAACCAGGCGAACGCGAACAGCCCGAGCATCGCGAACGCCAGCCCGATCTTCAACACGGTCCCGACCAGGATCCCAAGCCAGGTCCCTACGCCGACTCGGGTCGCCTTGCCCACCTTCCGCCCGTGGATGAGCTCGCCCGCCAACGCGCCGACGAAGGGGCCGGCGATCAGGCCGATCGGACCGAAGAACAACCCCGCGAAGGTGCCTATGACCGCGCCGACCACCGCCAGCCGGCTGGCGCCGACCCGCTTGGCGCCCATCGCGGTAGCCAGGAAGTCGATCCCGAGGGACAGCAGCGTCAGCGCTCCCAGCAGCACCAGCATCCCGACACCCACCTGTTCGAAACCGCCGGCCCAGGCCGCCAGCAGCATGCCGCCGAATACCAGCGGAAGGCCGGGCAGGGCGGGCAGCACGGTGCCGGCCACGCCGACCAGGATCAGCACGGCGGCAATCACGTAGTACAGGGTCTGCATGTCCATCGGGTTTCCTTGGGCGGTTCGTGCGCAGCCTAGCCGGCAATGCCACGCATACGAAGAGCCCGGCATTACGCCGGGCTCGGTGGTCGCTGGTGTGCGAGGTGGATCAGCGGACCCAGGCCCGTCCGTTGTAGACGCGCACGTAGGTGCCGACACGGATGCCGCCCAGGTCGTCCTGGGTCACGGTGGTGGTACGGCCGTCATCCATGCGCACATACACGTTGTAGCGGTCACCCTGGACGCGGTTCTGGATGGCGTTGCCGGCGACCGCGCCGGCCACTGCGCCCGCAACGGTCGCGGTGTTCTGGCGACCCTTGCTTTCGTCATCGGCGAGCTCGCGCCCGGCGGCGGCGCCCACCAGGCCGCCGAGGACGGCACCGGTGGCATTGGGCACGTTGCTGCCGCCACCGACCTGTTCGATCCGGGTGACGGTGCCGCAGTCGTAGCACGAGGCGGTGGTGCCATAGCCCGGCGACGAGGTGCCGTAGCCGGAGTTGCTGTAGCCCGGGGTGGCGCAACCGGCAAGCGCCAGGGAGGCGGACGCGGCCACGCCGAGCAGACGAAGACTCTTCGTATTCATTTGGATCTCCTGCATGGAGGGGCGGTGGCGTGTCGCCACGCGCCAACGCTAGGCGCGCCGTCGTGAATACGTGATCAACCCGTCGGGAGTCGTTCAGCCTCCGGACGGGCGATCGCGTGCCGCTACGTCAGCCGCGGAAGTCCTGGTGGCACGCCTTGCAGGCCTGTCCGATCGCGCCAGCGGTCTCGCCAAGGGCGACGCAGTCGCCCGGCGGCGACGCCATCGCGGTGTCCAGCGCACCGCGCAACTGGCTGGAGGCCTTGGTGAACCGCTCGTCGTCGCGCAGGTCGGGGAATGCCGGGTCGATATCGTTCGCCATCACCCGCAGCGCCTGCAGGTGCGGCAGGCTGTCGGTCGTGGCGCAGCGGTTCTGCTCCACCGCGTCCCGCAACTTGCCCAGGTGCCAGCCCTGCACGTGCATCACCGCGCCGGGGAACGGATCGGACCGCGCCTGGATGGCGCGCATCGCCATGACCGTGCATACCGCGCCGATCACCAGGCCGAGCAGCAGCAGGGCGATGTACTTGGCGCCATTGCCGTGGGTGTCGGGGCGGGTGGTCCGTGGTTCACTCATGGCGGGGCTCCGTGGGGTTGAATGCGCACGGATATATAGCACGCAGGTCGCGGCGCGACGCGCCGTGTCCCGGTGGGACGTCCCATTACAATGTCGCGATGGATGCACCCGAGCTCGACCCCGCACTTCGGGAACGCTTTTCCGGTATCGACCGCCTCTATGGCGCCGGTACCCTCGCGCGCCTGGCCGGCAGCCGCGTGGCCGTGGTCGGCATGGGAGGCGTGGGGTCGTGGGTGGTCGAAGCGCTCGTGCGCAGCGGAGTGGGGCACCTGACGCTGATCGACGCCGACGACATCTGCGTGTCCAACAGCAACCGGCAGTTGCCGGCGCACACGGGGCAGTTCGGCCGTGCCAAGGTCGAGGCGATGGCCGAACGCTGCCGCGCGATCAATCCGATCGTGCAGGTGGTGGCCGTACCGGTCTTCCTGGTGTCGTCCAACATCGAAGCGCTGCTCGACGACGGGTTCGATCTGGTGCTCGACGCCTGCGACAGCTTCCGCAGCAAGGTAGAGCTGATCGCCTGGTGCCGACGCCGCAAGCTTCCCTTGGTGGTGTGCGGTTCGGCCGGTGGCCGTATCGACCCGACCATGGTGCGCGTACGCGACCTGTCGCGTACCGAGCACGACGCGATGCTGGCACTAATCCGCAAGAAGCTGCGCAGCGAGTTCAATTTCCCCAAGAGCCCAAAGCGCTACTTCGGTGTGCCCGCGGTGTACTCCCTCGAAAACGTGCGCTATCCGCAGGCCGACGGCACCGTGTGTGGCATCCGTCCGGCCGTCGATGGCGATGCGGCCCTCAAGCTCGACTGCGGTAGCGGACTGGGCGCAGCCACGCACATCACCGGCGCCTTCGCGTTCGCAATGGTAGGGCGTGCGCTGCAGATGCTACTGAAGGACTAGGGCGGCCTGACCGGGCCGCGCCTGTGAGTTGCCTCAGGGCTTTGGAGCTTCGGGCAGGCGGAACAGCCGTTCGGCGTTTGCGGTGGTGGCTGACGCCACGATCTCCGGTGCGACCCCGCGCAACGCGGCGATCGTTTGGAGCACGGTGGTCAGACGGGAAGGCTCGTTGCGTTGGCCCCGGTTCATCGCGTCGGGCTGGTCGGGCGCGTCGGTTTCCAGCAGCAGCCATTCGATCGGCACCTCCGCCGCCAGGCTGCGTAGCCGACGCGCGCGTTCGTAGGTGACCGGCCCGCCGAGCCCGAGCAGGAACCCGTTGTCGGCGAGCTGCTCGGCCTGCTGGCGGCTGCCCGAGAAGCTGTGCACCACGCCCCGGAGCCCACCAATCCGGCGGATCGCCGCCAACACGGCATCCACCGCGAGCCGCGCATGGACGATCACCGGGAGGTCGAAATCACGCGCCAGCCTCAGTTGCGCGTCGAAGTACTGCAACTGCGTGTCGTGGTCGAGTCCCTCGACAAAATGGTCCAGCCCGCATTCGCCGACGGCCACCGGGCGCTCCCGCTCAAGCCAACGACGCAGCTCGGAGAGGTGGACCTCGCGATGGGATGCCAGGAACATCGGGTGCAGGCCGTACGCCGGATGGAGCCCGGTATCCTCCGAACAGACCGCCTTGAGCTTGGGCCAGCCGGCAGCGTCGATCGCCGGAACCACCTGGCGGAGCACGCCCGCGGCCCGGGCGCGGGCGATCACCCGCGCGCGATCCGGATCGAACCCGGCGGTGTCGAGGTGGCAGTGGGTGTCGACCAGCATGGGTGCCGGGTGCCGCGGGCGACTCAGCGCCGGCGCGCGTCGCCGTCGATCACGTCTCGCTCGGCTTTCGCCGAATCCGGGTCCTTGCGCTTCTTCCAGTTGGCCAGCAGCAGCGTGCCGAGCCCGAGCAGCAGCTCGTCGACGAACGGCACCATGTCCGGCACCAGCATGTCGAGGACGAACAGCGCCGCGGCCACCATGAACAGACGCGGGTAACTCAACTTGCCGAGGAAACGCATCAGCGGGGCGAGCAGCAGGGTGCGCATGGCGGGATTCCCATGTGGAACGACGTAATTGCAACGTCGATCACGCTAGCACGCGCATTTGTTTATGGCGCGAACAGGAAATTGTTAAAGAATTGGCAACCCGTTCAGGTGGGCGGTGGTGCAATGCGCCCACCACACCGACGGGTCCACGAACGACCCTTGCAGGAGGCTCTCAATGAACAAGAATCTGATCGCAGTTGCCCTGGCTTCGCTGCTTGTCGGTGGCGTCGCCGTCGCGGCCTACCAGAGCTTCCAGGGCGATGCGCCCGACAACGCGCTTGCCAACCCGGACGCCCCGGCGTTCGTCGGCGCCGAAGGCGACTTCGCCACCGACGGCAGCATCCAGGGCATCGAATACGCCGATGTCGTCGAAGTCGAGCCGGTGACCGAGAAGCGCGAGCTGTTCGCGACCGTGGTCAGCAGCGACCCGGTGCGTTCGACCAGTACCACCTCCACGCCGCGCCAGGTCTGCGAGGACGTGGTGGTGCAGGAACGGCTGCCCGAGCGCGACGGTAACGTCGGCGGCACCGTCGCCGGTGCGGTGATCGGTGGCCTGATCGGCAACCAGGTGGGCGGCGGCAACGGCAAGAAGGTCGCGACCGCGGCCGGCGCCGTGGCCGGCGGCTACGTCGGCAACCGGGTGGACCGCAACCATGTGGGCGGCCGGGTTGTGGAGCGCGTCGAGACCAACTGCCGCACCGTCACCGACACCTCCGAGTCCTCGACCGTGGTCGGCTACGACGTGACCTATCGCAACGCCGACGGCACCACCGGCACCATGCGCAGCAACAGCAAGCCGGCGGACCGCATTTCGCTCGGTACCAAGGACCAGGTGGTCGGTTACGACGTGACCTACCGCTACGACGGCCAGGAGCAGACCGTGCGCATGGACGACGAGCCGGGCGAGCGCCTGCCGGTCATCGACGGCGAGGTGGTAGTGCAGACCGCTGCCGCTGCGAGCGCCACCACGAAGGGCTGATCCAGGCCTGCCGTGCAGTACCCCGCGGGGCCGGAGCAATCCGGCCCCGCTTCGTTTGGGGCCGGCACCACGCCGGCGCGTGCCTTCGCCGCGGGGCGGCCCGTACAATGGCCGCTTTCCCGACTCCGAGCGCACCATGGCCCTTCACCCCTACGACCTGTACGACGTCCGTTCCCTGCTCAGCGAAGAGGAGCAGGCGGTGCAGGACACGGTGGCGCGGTTCACCGATGAGCGCGTGCTGCCGATCATTGGCGACGCATTCGACCAGGGCCGGTTTCCGAAGGAGCTGGTCGCCGAGATCGCCGAACTCGGCCTGCTCGGCTCGACCCTGCCGGAGCAGTACGGCGGCGGCGGGCTCAACTCGGTCAGCTACGGCCTGATCTGCCAGGAGCTCGAGCGCGGCGACAGCGGCATCCGCAGCTTCGTGAGCGTGCAGTCCTCGCTGTGCATGTACCCGATTTTCGCCTACGGCACCGAGGAGCAGCGCATGCGTTGGCTGCCCGACATGGCCGCCGGCAAGGTGATCGGCTGTTTCGGCCTGACCGAGCCGCACGGCGGCTCCGACCCGGCCAACATGAAGACCCATGCCAGGAAGGACGGCGACGACTGGGTGCTCAACGGCGCCAAGATGTGGATCACCAACGGCAACCTCGCCGACATCGCGATCGTCTGGGCGCAGACCGACGACGGCATCCAGGGGTTTGTCGTCGAGAAGGGCATGACCGGCTTCGCTGCGCAGGAGATCAAGCACAAGATGTCGCTGCGCGCGTCGGTCACCTCGTCGCTCTTCTTCGACAACGTGCGCGTGCCCGAGGCCAACCGCCTGCCGAACGTGAAGGGCCTCAAGGGTCCGCTCGGCTGCCTCACACAGGCGCGCTACGGCATCACGTGGGGCCCGATCGGGGCGGCCATCGCGTGCCTGGACGAGGCGCTCAACTACAGCAAGGAGCGGATCCTGTTCGACCGTCCGCTTGCCGCCAACCAGGCCGCTCAGCTGCGGCTGGCCGACATGGCGCGCCGGATTACGTCCGCGCAACTGCTGTCGCTGCAGCTGGGCCGCCTGAAGGATGCCGGCAAGATGGCGCCGACGCAGGTCTCGCTCGCCAAGTGGAACAACTGCCGGATGGCGATCGACATCGCCCGCGACTGCCGCGACCTGCTGGGCGGTGCCGGCATCACCACCGAGCACGCCGCGATCCGCCACGCGCTCAATCTCGAGTCGGTGATCACCTACGAGGGCACCGAGACGGTGCATCAGCTGGTGGTCGGCCGCGAGCTGACCGGCATCAACGCGTTCTGATCCTGCCGATACCGACGGAGCACCGTGATGGCTGCGAACCCGCTTGGCCCCACGCTTGAAACAGAACGCCTGATCCTGCGTCCGCCGGTCCTCGAGGACTTCGAGGGCGTGGCCGAGCTGCTGGCCGACGAGGAGGCCGCGCGGCACATCGGCGGCCACATGCCGCGCGAGGCGGCGTGGCGGAGGTTCCTGCAGATGCCGGGCGCCTGGGCGATGCAGGGGTTCGCGATGTTCTCGGTGGTCGACAAGGCCAGCGGTCGCTGGCTCGGCCGGGCCGGACCGTGGCAGCCGGAGGGTTGGCCCGGGACCGAGGTCGGCTGGTCGTTCCTGCGCTCGGCGTGGGGCAAGGGTTACGCGCGCGAAGCGGCGATAGCCGCGATCGACTGGTCGTTCGACCATCTCGGCTGGACCGAGGTGATCCACTCGATCGCGCCCGCCAACACGGCCTCGCAGGCGCTTGCCGCCCGCCTCGGCTCGGTCAACCGCGGTCCCGGCCGGTTGCCACCGCCGCACCAGGATTCGCCGGTGGATATCTGGGGACAGAGCCGTGAAGAGTGGCGCGCCCGGCGCGCGTCGCTTTAGCACGGCCTCGTTGCATCGCGTGGGGCGTCGTCCTGCGTTCGATTCACTTCGCGGCTGAAGCCGCTCCTACAGCACGCATCCATGTCAAACATCGCCCAGCCCATTCCCACCCGCATGCGTGGCCTCAACCGCGCCGAGATCTGCGACGTCAACTTCAGTGAGTTCGTGCGCGGGTGGGACGGTCGCGTCGACGCGGCGCCCGCCGCGGGCGAGGCGATCCTCGAGGGCAGTGCGCTGGATGCGCAGGGCTTCCGCGAGCTGTTCGAGTCGCAGCTGGTCAGCCGCCACCTGGACCTGATGGCGCGCGTGCTGCGTGTGCAGAACAAGGTCTTCTACACGATCGGCTCGTCCGGGCACGAGGGCAACGCGATGGTCGCGCGCGCCACCCGGCACACCGATCCGGCGTTCCTGCATTACCGCAGCGGCGGGTTCATGGCCGAGCGGTTCCGCAAACTGCCCGGAATGGATCCGGCGATGGATTCTGCGCTGTCATTCGCTGCCAGCAAGGACGACCCGGCCAGTGGTGGCCGGCACAAGGTCTGGGGCAGCAAGCCGTTGTGGGTGTTGCCGCAGACTTCGACCATCGCGTCCCACCTGCCGAAGGCGCTTGGCACGGCGATCGCGATCGAGGCCGGGCGTCGCCTCGGCCACGCGCTGCCGATTCCCGACGACAGCATCGCGATCTGCTCCTTCGGTGACGCCTCGAGCAACCATGCGACCGCCCAGACCGCCTTCAATGCCGCGGCGTGGACGGCTTACCAGAAGCTGCCCGCGCCGGTGCTGTTCGTCTGCGAGGACAACGGCATCGGCATTTCCGTTAAGACCCCGAACGGCTGGATCGCGCGCAATTTCTCGCAGCGCCCCGACCTGGATTACTTCTACGCCGACGGGTTGGACCTGGCGAACGGCTATGGCGACGTCCAGCGCGCGGTCGAACACTGCCGCCGCACCCGCCGCCCCACCTTCCTGCACCTGCGCACGACCCGGATCATGGGCCACGCCGGGACAGACTTCGAGATCGAGTGGCGCTCCATCGAGGAGTTGTGCGCCGTCGAGGCCAGCGATCCGCTGCTGCGTTCGGCGTCGATCGCCCTCGAGTCGGGCTTGATGTCAAAGGACGAGGTGCTCGCGCTGTACGAAGCCACCCGCAAGCGCTGCTTCGCCGCCGCCGAAGCCGCCGACCGCACGCCCAAGCTGGACCGGCTCGACGAGGTGATCGCACCGCTTGCGCCGTATACGCCGGCGGCCGTCCGTGCCGAGGCCGAGCGAGCCGACTTTGCCGGGCGGCGCCTCGAGGTGTTCGGCAGCGAAGAGAAACTCCCCGAGCACCAGCCTCCCAGGCACCTGGCGATCCAGATCAACAACGCGCTGCACGACACCTTTGCCAAGTACCCCGAGGCATTGCTGTTCGGCGAGGACGTGGCGCAGAAGGGTGGCGTCTACACCGTCACGAAGGGCCTGCAGAAGGCGTTCGGCCCGCGGCGGGTGTTCAACACGCTGCTCGACGAGACGATGATCCTCGGCATGGCGCAGGGGTTCGCCAATGTCGGCCTGCTACCGATCCCCGAGATCCAGTACCTCGCGTACTTCCACAACGCCTGCGACCAGATCCGCGGCGAGGCGGCGAGCCTCCAGTTCTTCAGCAACGACCAGTACCGCAACCCGATGGTCGTGCGTATCGCCGGACTGGGTTACCAGCGCGGCTTTGGCGGCCACTTCCACAACGACAATTCGATCACCGCGCTGCGCGACATCCCCGGCCTGGTGGTCGGTTGCCCGTCGCGCGGCGACGACGCGGTCACCATGCTGCGCACGCTTACCGCGCTGTCCAAGGTCGACGGTCGGGTCAGTGTGTTCCTGGAACCGATCGCGCTGTACATGACCAAGGACCTGCACGAACCGGGCGACGGCGGCTGGTTGACCACGTACCCGGCACCGGGCGAGGCGATGACGCTGGGCGAGGGTAGGGCGTACCTGCCCGCGGACGGAGACGGGGATGACCTGGTGATCCTCACCTACGGCAACGGCGTGCCGATGAGTCTCCGCGCGGCGCGCACGATCGAGCAGCGCCATGGCTGGAAGGCGAAAGTGGTCGACCTGCGCTGGCTGGTGCCGCTCAACGACGCCTACATCGTCGAGCAGGCACGCAATGCGAAGCGGATCATCGTGGTCGATGAAGGGCGGCACAGCGCCGGCGTCGGCGAGGGTGTGATCACCGCGATCGCCGAAGGCGGGTTCGCCGCGCGCCCGTTCCAGCGCGTGGTGGGTACCGATACCTACACGCCGCTGGCCGGAGCCGCGTTCCTGGTGATCCCGGGTGAACAGGACATCGTCGATGCCGCCGACCGGCTCGCGGCGGGTCAGGGCGGTTAAGCCGGCCCGAAGCGATCAGCGGGCCAGGCCCTCGCGCAGCGGGCGTTCGCCTACCGGACTGTCTCCAACCGACAGCGGCGTCGCCTCGCGGTCCAGCGGCATCACCGCCAGTGACAGGTGGCGGCCGTCCTGTCCCGCACTGGCCACCACGGTGCCGACCGCCCGTGCATCGCCAGTGACTTCTGCGCCCGGTGCGATGGCGCGGTCTGATTCAAGCAGTGCGAGCCCCCGCTTGGCCTTCCCGAGGAAGTGCGTGCGGGCGACGATCTCCTGCCCCGGATAGCAGCCCTTCTTGACGCTGAAACCGCGAATCCGTTCCAGCGAGAGTTGTTGCGGTGTCCACTGGCCGGACTGGTCCGGTCCCAACCGGGGAAGGCCGTGCTCGAGGTCGAACATCCGCCAACGTTGCAAGGCGGCATCGTCCACTGCGGGTGCCGGGCAGCCCACGCGCAGCAGGCGCGGCATCTCGGGTGTGCCGAGGTCGAACTCGGCCACGCCGTCGTGCTCGACAAACCTGTTCCGTTCCGCCCGCTCCGGCTTCGCGAAGGCTCCGCCGACAACCAGGTCGTCGCGCACGGTCACGGCCACCTTGCTGCGGAACACGAACCGGCGAAGCGCTTCGGCCAGCCCGCTCGGATCGAGGTCGGGCAGCAAGAGCCAGATCCGGTCATCCGACCACTTCGCCAGCGCAAACAGCGCGACCGTGCGCCCCTTCGGTGTCAGCCAGCCGCTCCACTGCCAGTGCCCGGGCTGCAAGCCGTTGAGATCGTTGATGAACTGGGCCTGCGCGAAGGTTGTCGCGTCGCGTCCGGCCAGCTCCACCACGTGCAGGTCCGGCATCGCAAAAAGCGCGCCAGGCAATGGCTGAAGCTTGTCATGCATGGGGTCGGGATTTAAGCTTGGACGCTGTGATGATAGGCCAAACCACTCCAGAACCTGCTTCGCCGACGGACTCCGACGTGCCTTCTCAGGCAGTGGAGAACAAGCCGGACGAGGTCGCGACGGAGTACGGTGGTCGCGACGGCCCCGAGCCCACCCGCTACGGCGACTGGGAAAAGAACGGTCGCTGCATCGATTTCTGATCGTCACCCGCAAGCGTCTCCCGATCCACTTCCGCCACGCGGCACAGCCGCCCAGCCGAGACAGCCATCGCATGGCCAACCAGCAACGCGTCAGCGACCGCCCCCGGGCGCGGCCACTCTCTCCGCACCTGCAGGTCTACAGCTGGCAGGTGCAGATGGTCACCTCGATCCTGCACCGCGGCACCGGCATCGTGCTGGTGCTGGGCAGCCTGCTGGTCGCCTGGGGCCTGGTTGCCCTGGCCGCGGGTCCGGTGCAGTGGGCGGACTTCGCCGAGTGCGTGCGTTCGCCACTCGGCTTCCTGGTGATGTTCGGCTGGAGCTGGTCACTCGCTTACCACCTGATCAACGGCATCCGCCACCTCGCACAGGACGCCGGCTACGCGTACGAGATCAGCAGCTTCGTGCGCAACAGCTGGATCTCGATCTTCGGCAGCCTGGTGCTCACCGCGATCATCTGGCTGCTGGCCATGACCCAGTGGGGGAACGCATGAGCATCCAGAATCCCGGCCGCCACACGCCCAACCTGCGCCACCCGCTCAAGCGCGCCCGGGGCCTGGGCTCGGCGAAGGACGGTACGCACCATTTCGCGATCCAGCGCATCACCGCGATCGCGCTGGTCTTCCTGACGATCTATGTCGCGTGGCTGGTGCTGTCGCTGGTCGGCGACGACTTCGCCACCGTCCGCGCCACCGTCGCACGGCCGTGGAACGCGACGCTGCTGGTGGCCTTCCTGATCGCGTCCTTCTGGCACGCGAAGCTGGGCCTGCAGGTGATCATCGAGGACTACGTCCACACCCCGTGGCTGGCGGCGACGTCGCAGCTCTCGGTCATTTTCGTCTGCGTACTCGCGGCCATTGCCAGCGTGCTCGCCGTCATCCGCATCGCGCTCGGGGGCTGATCCGCAATGCCTGCTGCATACAAGATCCAGGAACACAAGTTCGACATGATCGTGGTCGGTGCCGGTGGCGCCGGGCTGCGGGCCACCTTCGGGCTGGCCCAGAAGGGCCTCAAGACCGCCTGCATCACGAAGGTGTTCCCGACCCGGTCGCATACGGTCGCCGCACAGGGCGGCGTGGCCGCGGCGCTCGGCAACATGGGCGAGGACGATTGGCGCTACCACTTCTTCGATACCGTCAAGGGTTCGGACTGGCTGGGCGACCAGGACGCGATCGAGTACATGTGCCGCGAAGCCATCCCCGCGATCATCGAGCTCGAGCACCAGGGCGTGCCGTTCTCGCGCACCGAGGATGGCCGCATCTACCAGCGTCCGTTCGGTGGCATGACCACCAAGTTCGGCGAAGGTCCGCCGGCACAGCGCACCTGCGCGGCCGCCGACCGTACCGGCCACGCGATCCTGCACACCCTGTACCAGCAGTCGCTGGCGCATGACGCGCAGTTTTTCGTCGAGTACTTCGCACTCGACCTGATCATGGACGCTGACGGCGCCTGCCGCGGCGTGCTTGCGCTCGAGCTCGAGACCGGCACGCTGCACCTGTTCCGTGCCCAGGGCACGGTGCTTGCGACCGGCGGCTACGGACGCGCGTACTTCAGCGCGACCTCGGCCCACACCTGCACCGGCGATGGCGGCGGCATGGTGCTGCGCGCCGGCCTGGCACTGCAGGACATGGAGTTCGTGCAGTTCCACCCGACCGGCATCTACGGCGCCGGCTGCCTGATCACCGAGGGCGTGCGCGGCGAAGGCGGCATCCTGCGCAACGCCAACGGCGAGCGGTTCATGGAGCGCTACGCGCCGAGCGTCAAGGACCTCGCGCCGCGCGACATGGTCAGCCGTTCGATGACCATGGAGATCCGCGAGGGCCGCGGCGTCGGCGAGCACAAGGACCACATCCTGCTCGACCTGACCCACCTGGGTCCCGAGGTCATCCACGAGAAGCTGCCCGGCATCGCCGAGTCGGCCCGCATCTTCGCCAACGTCGACGTCGAGAAGCAGCCGATCCCGGTGATTCCGACCGTCCACTACAACATGGGCGGCATCCCGACCAATTACCACGGTGAAGTGGTGCAGTTGCGGGACGGCAACCCCGACGCGGTGGTGCCCGGCCTCTACGCGATTGGCGAGGCCGCCTGCGTGTCGGTGCATGGCGCCAACCGCCTGGGCTCGAACTCGCTGCTCGACCTGGTCGTGTTCGGCCGCGCGGTGGCCAACCGCTGCGCCGAGACGATCACGCCGGACGGCGCACACCCGACGCTTGCCGGCGACGCCTGCGACGAAGCGCTGTCCCGGCTGGACCGGCTGCGCAACGCCAACGGTGGCACCCCGACCGCGGTCATCCGCGACAAGATGCAGCGCACCATGCAGGCCGACGCGGCGGTGTTCCGCACCGGCGAGACGCTTGGCGAGGGCGTGGCGAAGATCCGCGAGATCCACGCGTCGTTCGCCGACGTCAAGGTTTCCGACCGCTCGCTGATCTGGAACTCCGACCTGGTGGAGACCTACGAGTTGTCCAACCTGCTCGGACAGGCGCTCGGCACGATCGTGTCCGCCGCCAACCGTACCGAATCGCGCGGCGCCCACGCCCGCGAGGACTACCCGGAGCGCGACGACGTCAACTGGCTCAAGCACACCCTGTGCTGGGTCGGCGAGGACGGCGGGACGAAGATCGATTACCGCCCGGTCCACATGCACACGCTGAGCGGCGACGTCGACGTCATCCCGCCCAAGAAGCGCGTGTACTGATCCGGCAGCAGGAAAACCGAAATGGCCGAATTCGCTCTCCCGAAGAACTCGCAGATCCAGCAGGGCCGTCATTGGCCGGCCGACGGTGCGAAGAACCCGCGCACCTTCAAGGTCTACCGCTGGAACCCCGACGACGGCATGAACCCGCGCGTAGACACCTACGAGGTGGACATGGCGGCCTGCGGTCCGATGGTCCTGGACGCGCTGATCAAGATCAAGAACGAGATCGATCCGACGCTGACCTTCCGCCGTTCCTGCCGCGAGGGTATCTGCGGTTCGTGCGCGATGAACATCGACGGTACCAACACGCTGGCTTGCACCAAGGCGATCGACGACTGCGGCAAGGCCGAGGTGCCGATCTACCCGCTGCCGCACATGGAAGTGGTGAAAGACCTGGTCCCGGACCTGACCCATTTCTACGCGCAGTACGCCTCGATCAAGCCGTGGCTGCGCACGCAGAGCGCGACGCCGTCCGACCGGGAGCGCCTGCAGTCCCCCGAGGACCGCAAGAAGCTCGACGGCCTGTACGAGTGCATCCTCTGCGCGTGCTGCTCGACCTCGTGCCCGAGCTACTGGTGGAACGGCGACCGCTACCTCGGTCCCGCCATCCTGCTGCAGGCCTACCGCTGGATCGTCGACAGCCGTGACGAGGACACGGGTGCGCGACTGGACGATCTCGAGGATCCGTTCAAGCTGTACCGTTGCCACACCATCATGAACTGCGCGCGCACCTGCCCGAAGGGCCTGAACCCGGCCAAGGCGATTGGCGAGATCAAGAAATTGATGCTCGCGCGCCGGACCTGACCGGCGCAGTAGCGTGCAGCACCCGATGACCGACGAGGACAAGGCGGAGCTGCGACGGCTCCGCTGGAAGTCCCGCCGTGGCATGCGCGAGCTGGACCAGTTGTTCGGGCGTTACCTCGACCGCCTGTGGTGGCAGGACCCGCCGGCCAGCCGCGGGATTTTCCTACAGCTGCTGGATTGCGAGGACGATAAGCTCTGGCACTGGTTCATGGGTCACGACACCCCCGCCGATGCCGAGCTTGCCGCACTGGTCCACCGAATCCGGGCGCTACCTCCCGCCGAATGACGTGGGCGCCACCTTCCGGTGGAAGCCCTCGCGCTGGCTGGTCGTGGGCCTCATCCTGCTCGGGCTGCTGGCCGCGCTGTCACTGGGCGCATCCGACCTCGACATCGTCTTCGCAGGCCCGGTTGCGGCGGCCGCTGCCACGTATGGGTCATTGCTGGCGTGGCGCGAGGCGAACCGGCCGGCCCGGACGCTGGTCATCGACGGCAATGGAGAGCCGATGATCGACGGCGTGCCGGTGGATGGCCTGCGGATCGCGTGGCGCGGCGCACTGGCCTTTGCCCGCTGGTCCAGCCCGACAGGCGCCGTCGAACGCTTGGTCTGGTGGCCTGACACGTTGCCCGCAGACCGGCGTCGTGAACTCCGGATGGCCATGCCGGTCGAAACCTCTCCGCGCGTGGCGTGTTAGGTGGCACCATACCGGGCTATGTTCAAACCCATCCCAGTCGCCATCGGCCTGCGCTACCTGCGCGCCAAGCGCCGCAATGGCTTTATCTCCTTCATCTCGCTTGCTTCCATACTCGGCATCGCGCTGGGCGTGGCGGCGCTGATCACCACTCTGGCGGTGATGACCGGCTTCCAGCGCGAGATCCGTGACCGCATGCTGCAGATGGCCGCCCACGCCACCGTCAGTGCCTACGGCGAACCGATTACCGACTGGCAGCGCGCGGTCGACCTGGCGCTGGCCGACGAGCGCGTCGCCGGGGCGGCACCGTACGTGGAGAAGGAGGCGCTGCTCAATGGCGCGCGGCAGCAGCCCGCGTTCGTGCGCGGCGTCATTCCTGCCGATGAGCGGACCGTCTCCGTGCTGGGCGACAAGATGGTGCAGGGCGAACTGGAGTCGCTCGAACCCGGCGGCTTCAACATCATCGTCGGACGAGAGCTCGCGGCGTGGCTGGGCGTCGGCATCGGCGACGACGTGGTGATGATGCTGGCCGATGCCCGCGGCTCGCCGATCGGGGCGTTGCCGCAGTTCAAGCGCTTCATCGTCAGCGGCGTGTTCGAGGTCGGCTACAACGAGTACGACCGGAGCATGGCTTTCGTCCACATGGAGGATCTGCAGCGGGTGCTCCGCATGGGTGAGGGCGTCACCGGCGTACGCCTGAAACTTCATGACATGAACCTTGCCTGGAACGTTGCCCGCGACCTGGCCATCGAGCTGGACGGGCCGTACCAGGTCAGCGACTGGACCACCGACAACGCCAACATGTTCCGGGCGCTGCGGATGGAGAAGACGATGATGGCGATCCTGCTGTCGCTGATCATCGCCATGGGTGCCTTCAACCTGGTGTCGTCGCAAGTGATGCTGGTTACCGACAAGCAGGCCGACATCGCCATACTGCGCACGCTCGGTCTGAGTCCGCGCGGGGTGATGACGGTGTTCGTGGTGCAGGGCAGCCTGATCGGCGTGATCGGCACGGTCCTGGGCGTGGTCGGCGGCATCCTGCTGACGCTCAACCTCGAATCGATCCTGTTCGCGATCGAGAAGGTCTTCGGCATGACCCTGTTGCCCGAGGACGTCTATTACATCACCGGCTTGCCGACCGAACTGAAGGGGAGCGACGTGGTCGCAATCGCCGCGGTGGCACTGGCGATGGCGCTCGTCGCGACGATCTACCCGGCCTGGCGGGCGGCACGGACCCCGCCGGCGGAGGCGCTGCGCTATGAGTAAGCCGATGGATGGGCGGGAAACGGTACTGAGCTGCGACAGTCTGGGTATGGTGTACGCCGAGGGGAAGATGCGCACGCCGGTGTTCGACGGGCTCCACCTCGACGTCCACAAGGGCGAGACGGTCGCGATCCTCGGCGCATCGGGCGCCGGCAAGAGCACGTTGCTGCACCTGCTCGGCGGACTGGATACGCCAACCTCGGGCGAGGTGTTGGTGGCGGGCAAGAAGATGAGCGCCCTGTCCGACACCGCCCGTGGCGCGCTGCGCAACAAGGCGCTGGGGTTCGTCTACCAGTTCCACCACCTGCTGCCCGAGTTCACCGCAATCGAGAACGTCATGCTGCCGGTCCTGCTCAACGGCACCGGCGTCACCGAGGCGGAGTCGCGCGCACGCGGGCTGCTGGAGTCCGTCGGGCTCGGGCATCGCCTTGGCCACAAGCCAGGTGAGCTTTCGGGTGGCGAGCGCCAGCGCGCGGCCGTGGCGCGGGCCCTGGTCAACCAGCCGGCCTGCGTACTCGGCGACGAGCCGACCGGCAACCTCGACGAGAAGACCGCTGCGACGGTGTTCGACCTGATGCTCGAGTTGAACCGCGAGCAGCACACCAGCCTGGTGCTGGTCACCCACGACCGCCGGCTCGCACGCCGGCTCGACCGCGTGCTCGAACTGCACGAGGGCAAGCTGCGCGAGCTGGCACCGGAAGAAGTCTAGACAGGGATGTAAACCATGGACGAAGCGGCAAGGATGCCGCCTGACCCCACTGCACCCACACGCATTGCCCGGACCTGGCCGACGACAGCGGCCGTACCTCCGTTCGGGATCGTGGTGGCGATCGGGTTGCTCTGCGGAGTCGCTGGCTGCCTGAGGCTGCCGGCATTGCCTCCTGAGTGGACGCTCGTGGTGCTGTTGTCGCTGGGACTTGCTGGCTGGTGGCGCCTGCGTCGACTGCGATGGCTGTGCGCGGCACTGGTGGGACTCGGGCTCGCCGGGTTGCATGCGGCATACGCGCTGTCGGTGCAGCTGCCACACGACTGGGAGCAGCGCGAGGTTCGGGTCGCCGGGCGGGTCGTGCAGTTGCCCGAGCACCAGGACCGGCGGACGACGTTCTCGTTCCGGGTCGACGGCGGGGCGGATCAACCGACGGAGCTCCAGGGACGGCTGCTACAGCTGGCCTGGTACGACGACTTCGACGGCACCCCGACCGGTCGCGACCGCCTGCACGCCGGCCAGCGCTGGGAGTTCTCCGTCCGTTTGAGGGCGCCCCGCGGCCTGCGGAATCCGGGACGGTTCGACAGCGAGAAGCACGCACTCGCCGATCGGCTTACGGCCCGCGGCCACGTGCGCGAGCAGCACGGCGCCGTGCTGCTCGGACCGGCACGCGGCGTGGATGCCTGGCGCGAGCGCATGTCGGGTCGCATCGCCGACGCGGTGCCTTCTGCGGCTTCGCGGTTCGTGCGGGCGCTCGCGCTCGGTGACACGCGCGGCTTGTCCGACGATGACTGGCTGGTCCTCCGGGCCAACGGACTGACCCACCTGATCGCGATTTCCGGGTTCCACGTGGGCCTGGTGGCCGGCTTCGCGGCGCTGCTCGCGTCGGCCGTCTGGTGGCTGCTGCCTGCACTGGGCCGGCGGTGGCCTCGACCGGTCGCGATGGCGGTGGCCGGCTTGGCGGGTGCGCTGGGGTACGCGACGGTCTCCGGCTTTGCGTTGCCCACGTTACGCACTGTCCTGATGATCGCGGTGGTCGCCGGCGTCCGCGCCAGCCGTCGGTCCACATCCATGTTCGAGGCGCTGGCCCTGGCCGCGATCGCCATCCTGCTGTTCGACCCGCTGGCGATCCTCGGGGCAGGGTTCTGGCTCAGCTTTTTCGGCGTGGCCTGGTTGCTGTGGTGCCTGCCCGATACCGGGCGACGCCCGGTACGCGACCTGCTGTCGGCCCAGGGGGTTGCCACGGTGGGACTGCTCCCGCTGGGCGTGGCGCTGTTCGGCGAGGCGTCGCTGGCCGGCCCGCTGGCCAACCTGGTGGCGGTGCCCTGGTGGAGCCTGGTGGTGGTCCCGCTGTCGCTGCTCGGTACGTTGCTGGACGCGTTGCAACCCGGTTGGGGCGGCTGGGCCTGGCGGCTCGCGGCCTGGTGCTTCGAACTCAGCTGGCCGCTGTTCGAACGCTTCTCGGACAGTGGATTGGCGCTGTGGTGGTTGCCGGAACCCCGCTGGTTCGCGTTGCCGCTGGCGATGCTGGGGGCGTTCTGGCTGCTGTTGCCCCGTGGCCTGCCAGGACGCCCGCTGGCACTGATGCTCTGGTTACCGCTGCTCTGGCCGGACCGCAACCTGCCGTCGCACGGCGAGGCCGAGCTCCAGGTGCTGGACGTCGGGCAGGGGATGTCGATCCTCGTCCGAACCGCCCGCCACGCGCTTCTGTACGACATGGGCCCGGCCACGCCCGGCTACGATGCCGGCGCGCGCGTGGTGTTGCCGGCGCTCCGTGCGGCCGGCGTGCGCCGGCTGGATCGCGCGGTGGCCAGCCACGGGGACAGCGACCATGCGGGCGGGTTCGGTGCTGTGGTCGCGGCGATCCCCGTGGGTCGGGCTGAAGCCCCGGACGGCGCACCCGTGGAGGGCACCCAGCCGTGTGTCGCCGGAACCGGGTGGGAGTGGGACGGCGTGGCGTTCAGATATCTCCATCCGACCCCGCATTTCCCGTACCTGGGAAACGAGGCGAGCTGCGTTCTGCGGGTCTCCACGCCGCACGGCAGCGCGCTGCTGACCGGCGACATCGGCAAAGTGATCGAGCGCGGTCTGGTACGGCGGGCCGACGAAGATCGCGCGGACGCCATTCGCGCCGAGGTGGTGCTCGTTGCCCACCACGGAAGCGGCAGCGCTTCCGACCCGATGTTCGTCGAAGCCACGGGCGCGCGCCACGCGCTCGTCTCCAACGGGCACGGCAACCGCTTCGGCCACCCGCGGGCGGACGTGGTGTCCCGCTGGGAGGACGCGGGGGCAAGCGTGCTGACGACCGCCGAGGGCGGCGCGCTGTCGGTCCGGCTGGCACCGGGCGGTCCACGGGTCGAAACGCGACGCGCCGCACATCCGCGGCTGTGGGATGCC